>JAURQA010000050.1 GCA_030836345.1 Bacteroidota bacterium | reverse complement strand
CAGGCAGGTAGGTTCCACAGGTAAGAATATCTAAGTATGAGGAGTGATTTGCGCAAAAAATAACACGCCTCCCTGTTGGAATTTTCTCTTCGCGGATAACTTTTGGGATGAGTAAGGCAAAAATACTGGTGAAATAACCCCATACTTTTCGCTGAAAATGTGCCACTTTATAAAGCTTTGGAGTACTCAGCCAAATCATTAACAAAGGGTACGTTACAAGAAAGAATGATATAAATACCAGTCCTGCCCATACCAGCCATATTTTACCAAAGAATTTAACCAATGGTATGTCGATATTGGTATAAAAAGGTAATTAAACTTACTACCATGCAAATGCTTAAGTTGGTCATTAATTGGATTTTACCAAAGTTTCCAGTGCTAATATTCGCCTCGTACGTTTTTACCATTTCCGCGACTTTAACTGTTTTTTCCTCCGACGTGATATCCTGCTCATCAGCCAATTTAATTTTAATAGCGCTTTCGGTACGCGAAAGCATGTCTTCTTTTACCTCCGGCATAGATCCTAACACTGTACCATAGCAAATAATGGTGCAAACAGATATAATTAATCCTACGCACAAAGTGCCAAAGAGTGCTTTGCCCATTTTTACGCCTTCCTCGGAATGAGAAAGACTTTTAACAAACATAAATGCAGCAATTCCAACAATAAGAACTCCAACAAAAATTGAAATTGCAGCCATTTGTCTATCTGCATACAAGGCATTTACAAAATGCACATAAGTCAGAGCTGCGCTGGCTGAACCAAATGCAAGTCCGTAAAGTAATATTCGGCCAATCATATTTTAAGTAAAAATTTAGTCTTCAGAACCTTCAGATTTTTCAGAATCACGTCTAGCGTATTCTTCAAAGTCATATTCTGGAAGCAATTCAGTTCTCACATGCCCAATGGTTTCATTTAAGGCATTATTAAACTTTATGAAGTCTTCTTTATAAAGGAATAATTTTGATTTGTTGTAGACACCATCTTCATAACGGCTTCTTTTACTCTCAGTAATGGTGATATAGTAATCCGAGTTTTTTGTCTCTTTAACATCAAAAAAGTAGGTGCGCTTTCCTGCCCGAACTCTTTTAGAAAAAATTTCTTCCTGGTCTCTCCTTGAATCTTCCATTTTCTTTCCTTATTCCTTAAGCAAAGATGCACAAAATGCATTAGAATCCTTACATTTTACCCTTTTTTTTTGGGGATGTAATTAGCGCTCTATTTGAGTTTGAAGTTTATGCTGTTTGGCAAAGTATCCCTTTTTAGCCAATAATTCCGATGGACTTCCTATTTCAACAATCTTTCCTTCATCCATTGTAATAACCGTATCGGCCTGAGAGACAGCTGCAATTCTGTGGCTACAAATAATTAAGGTAGTTCCATCTAGGTGGGTATAGATATTTTTAAGAATTTCATGTTCAGTTTCACTATCCACTGCGCTAAGTGCATCGTCCAGAATAAATAACTCCGATTTCACTAATAGCGCTCGAGCAATGGAAACCCGCTGTTTTTGCCCCCCGCTTATACTCACCCCTCGCTCACCCAGAAGCGTGTGAATGCCATCTTTTAACTGGTCAAAATCATGCTCTAAGTGAGCCATCTTAGCGGCTTCATTAATCTGGGTATCGCTAGGGTTATCTCCACCCAGTGCAATGTTGTTTTTGATGGTATCCGAAAAAAGATATACATCTTGCGGAACATAAGCGACTTTTTTTCTGAAGGTATCTAGGCTAAATGAATTCAAGTTCTTTGCATCTATTCGTATCAATCCTCCGGGATCAATCTCTCGCATTAAACATTTGATAAGGGTGGATTTTCCAGATCCTGTTTTACCAATAATACCCAGCTTATGCCCTTTTGGAATTTCAAGAGTTATATCCGACAAACTATTCGTTGTTTTATCGGCATATTTATAGTTGAGACCTTTCAGTGCAATGCTTTTTTCAAAAGTAAAAGGAGTGCCTGAGTGCAGATCTTCAGGTGCTGTATCCAATATTCTGTTTATTCTTTTTTGGCTTGCTGCAGCTTTCTGAGCCAGGGCGCTCGTCCATCCCAATGAGGCCACTGGCCATATCAGAAGATTTAGATAGATGATGAACTCTGCAAAATTTCCAACTGTAAAACTGCCTTCAATTACATACCTGCTTCCTAGATATAGGACAAGTAGTGAGCTAAGCCCCATTAATAGTTGCATTAATGGAAAAAACAATGCATTTACAAAGGCCAACTTGAGATTTAAGCGCCTAAATTTTTCCGATTCCTTGTTCAATTTATCTCCAAACTCCCGTTCAACCGCATATGCTTTTATCACGCGTATTCCAGAAAAAGACTCCTGAGCAAATGTGCTAATGGCACTTAACTGAGTTTGTATTTTGGCGGTATATAAGTGAATCTTTTTACTAATGATATAAATAATAAAGCTTAAGAAGGGCAGGGGAATAAGAACAAAGGCAGACATTATAGCATTCACATGAATCATTTGATATACTACGGTTATAAAGGCAAAGGTCAAATTGGCAACATACATAATTACCGGTCCTACGTACATGCGAACATTGCTCACATCCTCTCCTATGCGTGCCATCATATCGCCCGTATAGTTTGCTTGAAAAAAACGGGTACTTAGTTTTTGGAAATGATCATAAATGCTGTTCTTAAGATCATACTCAATCCTTCGGCTTGTTTTAATAATGTATTGGCGCATGAGGTAAGTAAAGATTCCTTTACCAATGCTGGCCATGAGTATGAGTATGCTAAACCCTATAAACACCCCTAGTAGGCTGTTTGTTAGAGCACTACTACTTTGAAGAAAAGAAGCATGAAAGACGGCATCATCGATAGCTGTACGTATAAAGGTTGGAACAACAATGCCAAAAATATTACTAATAAAGACGCATATAACACCCAGTAATAGGGCTTTTTGATAGGTTTTAAGGTATTTATTTAAGGCGAATAGTTCACGCATTAATACGCTCTTTCCTTCTTTCCTTCCATGTAATTTTTGAAGGCCTTATTTGCGACTCTATTGCCCCCTGGTGTTGGATAGTTTCCTGTAAAATACCAATCGCCCTTGTGGTCTGGGCAAGCCTTGTGCAAATTTGCAATGTTTTGGTATATAATGGTAAAGGGTACTGTTAATTCTTTGGGTTTAACCATTGAAGCAATTTTTTCGGAAATAGCTTTCGTTCCTAGACTACTGTAGACATCTTTTACGCAATTGACCTGTTGTTCCGCAGGCTTTTTGAGTTCTGCAACGGCCTTTCTATAAATTTCATCCAGAAGGTTACTATTCCCTACATCCTTTAAAAGCGAAATGGCTGCTTGGAAGGCGGCAAAATCTCCCAACTTACTCATATCAATTCCATAGCAATCAGGATATCTAATTTGAGGACTACTGCTTACCAAGGTGATGCTTTTCGGATTTAAGCGATTTACAATCCTCAAAATACTCGTTCTCAAGGTGGTTCCTCTAACGATACTATCATCGGTAATGATAATATTGTCAATGCCAGGATTAATGATGCCGTAACTAATATCATATACATGCCCAACCATATCTTCTCTGTCATTATCGTTGGTAATAAAGGTCCGCATTTTTACATCCTTTATGAGCAGTTTTTCTCTTCGAGCACTCCAGGAGATAATGTCTTTAATTTTTGCGCTGTCTGCCGGGAGAGAGAGGTTTTCTAGGGCTTTCTCTTGTTGGTCTTTAATTAGTTTATTCACACCATCAATCAAGCCATAAAAGGCTGTAGATGCTGTATTTGGGACATAACTAAACACAGTATTTTGAAAATCATTATCCACGTGCTTTAGGACATCTTTAGATAATAGTTCTCCCAATTTTTTTCTTTCCTTATAAATATCGGCATCGTTCCCTTTACTAAAATAGATACGCTCAAAACTGCAACTCATCTTATTCAAGGGTTTAATGATATTGTTTTCTGTAAAAATACCAGATTTTTTGATAATTAAGGCATTTCCGCGGCCTAGTTCATTTACTTCTTCAATGGGGAAATCAAAAACAGTTTGAAGTGCACTTCGCTCGCTGGCCACCACTAATATCTCATCATTTGATGCGTAAAAAGAAGGGCGTATGCCACTGGGGTCTCGGATAACAAAGGTGTCTCCATGGCCAATCATTCCAACCATATTGTACCCCCCGTCTACGCTTTTGAATGACCTTTTTAAAACATCTTCAATATTTAAATTGTCCTTTATTTTTTCACTAATCTCTTGATTATTTAATCCTTGAGATTTGTAAATCTTAAATAAGCGGTGATTTTCTTCATCTAAAAAGTGTCCAATTTTTTCTAACATTAAAACATTGTCACTTTTCTCCTTTGGCTGTTGGCCTAGGTCAATAAGTTGATTAAACAACTCATCGACATTGGTGACATTGTAATTGCCTGCAATGAGCAGGTTTCGGGTCATCCAATTGTTTTGTCGCAGGAATGGATGAATGTTTTCGATTGAGTTTCCACCATAAGTTCCATAGCGCAAATGTCCTAAAAGTAATTCTCCAGCGTATGCATATTTTTTCTTTAAGACTTGAACATTACTTTGACCTTTTTCAGGAATTTCATTGAGAGATTCAGACATCTCCTCAAAAATATCACTGATTGCATTTTTACTACTGCTCCTTTTTCTGGCTATATATCTGTCGCCAAAATTGGGGTCTAATTTTAGCACTCCAAGACCTGCACCGTCTTGCCCTCGGTTGAGTTGTTTGGTCATTAGCATCTGCATTTTTCGCAGACCCCACAATGGATTTCCGTACTTTTCTTGGTAATACTCCAGTGGTTTTAGCAGTCGAATAAAAGCTACTCCACATTCGTGTTTTATTGGATCACTCATGAGTTTCTTTCATGTGAGGAACAAAGGTACATTTTAGTAGTGTATAATTTAGTATTTGACTTTTGGAACGTCATTTTAGTTTTGCCAATTTTTTGGATTTACTCTAAACTTCTGAATTGCTTCAAACTGTTCCGCATTTATATAGTCACTCTTCAGTGCAATCTGGGATAGGATTTCGAAATTGGAAAGGGTATGAAAAGGAATATTTCTTTGGTCAAATGCTTCTTGAGCTTGTTTAAATCCATAGGTAAATAAGGCAATGATCCCTTGAACTTGCCCTCCATCTTTTATAACGCCATCCACAGCTTGTAAGCTGCTTTTACCCGTACTAATTAAATCTTCTACCAGAACTACTTGACTATTTCGAGGCATATGACCTTCAATTTGATTTTTCATCCCATGCTTTTTTGGTTCAGGGCGCACGTAGCAATAAGGAATATCCAAATGTTCTGCGGCCAAGACTCCATGTGCAATACCTGCTGTGGCTATACCGGCTAGCATATCGGCATTTGGGAAATGTCTGGTGTACAGTTCTGCGAGATGCTTTTTGACAAAGTCTCTTACATGAGGATAACTCAGTACTACTCGATTATCGCAATAAATTGGAGATTGTATCCCACTAGTCCATGTAAATGGTTCTTTAACGTTTAGTTTAACCGCCTTAATGTCTAGGAGATATTTGGCAAGTTCTTCGGTTGAATTCATTTTTATTCAATGCTTGGACAAAGGTAGTAAATATACGGGGTCGCTAAGCTAAAAATATCGAAATAAAGATTAATGCTAAGGCTTTGTGCACCCCGTTCCTTTTTCATAAAAGTGTCAAAAAAAAAGATAAATTTTTTTATATAAATTCATCCATAAAAAAATGTTATTTTTGCCATCTGTTTTATCATGAATATTTCTCATAGATGCATAAAATTTACTTTGAAGAAAATGCTTTAATTATAGCTAATTCTCCGTCGGCTTTTTCTGGCATTCCAAACTTATATTATATTGGAGACGACGAATTACATAAATCCTATAAAATCTTAATTTCAAACGAAAGTAACGGCAGAGCAATGAACTTTGGCGTCGTTAGTCAAGACCCAGAAGAGACTTTAAGAGACTTTTTGGCTGAGTATAGAGTAATACAGGCAGCAGGGGGTTTAGTTTTTAACAAAGAAGCGCAATTGCTTTCTATTTTGCGAAATGGGGTTTGGGACCTGCCTAAGGGAAAGATAGAAAAGCATGAGGACCAGAGAGCTGCTGCATTGCGCGAGGTAATGGAAGAAACCGGCCTTAATATGATTAATATCAGTGAGAAGATTGGCGCCACCTACCATGGCTATTTTGAAGACAATAGCGTACTCTTAAAAGAAACGCATTGGTACTTCATGCAAAGCAATGGCAATGGAAAACCAGTTCCGCAAATGGAGGAAGGTATTACAGATGTGCAATGGGTTGATTTGGATTTCTTTAAGAATCCAGAATTAATAACCTACAAAAGCATTAAGAATATTATTCAAAGAGCATTAGACTTGCTCTTCGCTAAAGCTTAAGAATTTATTAAAACTCAATTGTATTATTTTTTTTT
>JAURQA010000049.1 GCA_030836345.1 Bacteroidota bacterium | reverse complement strand
CCCATTTGTCTATTTTTAGAAAAATGAGCTAATGCCGCCGCGGTTACTCCTGTCCCGCAACTGTATGTTTCATCTTCAACTCCTCTCTCGTATGTTCTTACATCTAAAACTCCCCTGTTGTCAAAAGCGACATTTATATTAATGCCCTCCTTTTCGTATAAGGCCGAAAATCGAACAGACTTAGCAAAAGGGATCAGATCAAATGAATCGATAGGGTTTTTTGGGAACATTACATAATGAGGAGAACCCGTATTCAATTCAAACGTACTGTGATTGATTCTCTTTATTTTGGATACATCACCCATCTCAAGGGAAACATGATCTTGTTGGACCAAAGCCTTATGAGGCCCGTCTATGGCCATGAAATGCAAATGTTCACCCAAGCCTAAGCCCGATGCAAAATGAGCAATACAGCGTCCTCCATTTCCGCACATAGAGCTAATCTTTCCGTCACTATTATAGTAGACCATTTTAAAATCAAAATCGCTGCTGGGTTCAAGTATCATTAACCCATCCGCTCCAATGCCAAACCTCCGATGGCATAGGTGGGCCACATCCAATGCAGGCAATTCGTCTCTTCCATCTATAATGATGAAGTCATTTCCTGTGCCTTGGTATTTGGTGAAATTCATGGGTTTATTCTGGCTCTCCCTTCAGAATTTCGATGAGTTCAGTATCGGTTATTTTTGATTCTATTGAACTGGACTGATTGAAATAAATTTGATAAAAATCTTCTCCAGATTTTAAGTAATACGTGTTTTTATAATGAAGGATCACTGCATTTTCAGGGGATAAATTATCTACTTCTAAATCAACCTTCTCTTCTGATGTGCTATTGCATAAAAGAATGGTGTCACTTTCATTTTCGTAGAAACTCACCTGGAACGTATATTTTTTTTGTGCCTCCTGTTTTTTAATCTCCTTGGTTTTCTCATTATTAGCAGCATTTAAGTAATCCTTGTCTTTTCCCGATGCTATTTTGTTTTTACTAAAAACTTCTTTTTTTAAAGCTCTAGATTTAGAATTAGAGTAATCGTAGATAATCGTACTTTCTTTTAAAGGGGGAGGAGCTACTGCTGCAATAGAAATTGGAATAATAGTATTGCTTGAAAGCATCATTCTACTCTCCGGTATGTATTCATCTAGGTAGTCAGGGTTGTCTCCTTGGGCTATATAATTGAAACTGTCCAGAGCACTATCATCTTGGTCAGTCTGTTCTATTTTTGATTCCGATTTTTTATTGGTTTTCGCTATAATAGCTTCGGTGGTCTTATTCTCTAATTCTTCAAATCCAAAATGCGATTTGGGTTCTACCTTTGAAGGAACAGGCTTTTCTGAGCTGGTATACATGAAAACGCCAAAAATTAGAATTGCTGCGGCAGAGCCAAAGGCCCAGTAATACTTTGATTTTGAGATAGTTGCAGTAGTGGTGTTTTTTTTCAAGTAGTTTTTCAGGTCTAATTCTCCTGTTTTTTCAATGGCTTCAATCAGTAATTTCCCTAATGCTACTTCTTGCTTTAGTATTGTATTCGTTTCCAACTCCTTGGTGAACGCCTTTAAATCTTGAGGACTTAGTTGACCACTTAAATAATCTTCTATATGTTCTGTCCAATCCTTCAACCTAAAAAATCTGCTAAATTATACCTCGATTTAATTATTTCTGACAATCGCTTAAAGCACTGATGCTTCTTGGCTTTGGCCGTATCTGCATTGGCATAGTTCATTTGACTAGCGATCTCTTTCATGCTAAAACCGTCAAAATAAAACTTGCTCAAAATTTGTTTACAGGTATCTCCAATTTCGTCCAAGGCAAGCATAGCCTTTTTAACATCAATTTGGTGAACGGATAAAGGATGATCACTCACATTTAATGTGGTGATATCTTTTGACGACTCCCGCTTTGCTTTGCTCAGTTTCTTTAGCCATAGATTCTTAGAAACGGCCATAATATAGGTGCTTGGTTTACTTGTTAATTTGAAATCTGGCTTGCGTATGTTATTCCACAATACAATGAGACTATCGTGAAGAATGTCCTTTGCTTCATCTCTTGATCCGTTGTTCTTTAAAATATGATTACTCACCATGCTTAAGTTAGACTCATACAGATCCAACAATGCAGCTTTATCACCCGCTTTGATTTTTTCCATAACCAGGCTGTTTTTATCAGGGGGATTAGACTGCGACATTCCATGCAATATTAATACTCAAACTCATAAAAAGGTAAAAAGCATTTTTGTTTTTTACTCCATTCCTATTCATACATTTGTATCATTCATGCATTTAAACTACCAAAAACAGTTCACCACATTAAAAATTGATAAGCACCCAACGATTGGTTTAAACCAATCCATTGGCTTTATAGGTTCTTGTTTTGCTCAAAACATGGGAATGAAATTAGATGATTTGGGTTATCCCCAATTTCAATCGCCCTTTGGGGTTATTTTTAATCCAGTGAGTATTGCGAATATTTTAAAATCATTAAAAAAAGAAGAGGAACCATGGGGCTCTGTGGATGAAGAGTTTTTTAGTTTTAATCACCATCATAAACTCAGACATGCAAGCTTTGAGGCATTAAAAGCAAAGGTTAAATCGGAAAAGGCCCTATTTCTAAATCAACTCAAATCAGCCAAGCATCTCTTTATAAGTATAGGTAGTGCATGGTGTTATAAACTTATTGAGAGAGAAATAATCGTTGCAAATTGCCATAAATTACCTCAAAAAGAATTTGATAAAATACTCCTCTCTGACTCTGAAGTTCTGCAGGCCTTAAAGGAAATGACAAATGAGTTGCTTCAAATTAACGCTGACCTTCAGATTTACTTTACCATTAGTCCTGTAAAGCATCTGAGGGATGGAGTGGTGGAGAATAGTCAAAGCAAGGCTCGAATCACTTCTGCTTTGCAGGCATTTCTAAAAGATAATAAGCAATTTCTGTACTTTCCCGCTTTAGAGATTGTTCAAGAGGAACTTCGCGATTATCGGTACTACTCCAATGACTTGGCGCATCCTTCAGACTGGACCAAAGAATATATATTTAACAGGTGGGTAGAAACGTATTTTATGGAAGAAAATGATCGGGCTTTAAAAGAGTTAATAGCCAAAAAGAAGCGATTAGCGCATCGTCCAACCAAGGGTTAATTTAATCTTTAGGAAGATCCTCTTCCTTTACTTTTTCAAGTATAATTTTACTCATTTGCTTGTTCAGCCTTAGAAAAGAGGCATGAGAATGACTCACTTTAAAACTAGCATCCATTATAAATTTATGGTTTTTTAGCAATCTCTTTTTTACACTCTGATATTCAGATTTGAATACATCTTTTTTATTTAGATATGTATTGTCTTTTACTGATCTTTTAAATTGGGTATACTCTAAAAGCGATTCCTCCATTATCGAAATAGATTTTCTGTAGATAGGGATGGCATCTTGATAGATAGCTAGTAATTGCTGATATTGCCGGGTTGTTTGATCACTTTGGGCATCGATGGAGCTGGAGGGTGCAAATCGTATGATATTCATATCAGAACGAATCTCTTCTACTTCTTCTTCCAATTCCAAAATGGTAAAGGTTAATTTAGAAGGCAATACCTTTACAATCTCCGCTAAGCTATCGAGCCTAAGGGCCTGATATTCGTTCCACGCATTATTTTTAGAATAATCGCAACTTGTTGTTGCAATTACAATAAAAATAGATAATATTGCTATCAAAGAGTGACTCTGTTTCATTAATTTGGGATCAAAAATACGTAAAATAAAGCTTTGGCATTTTTTTAAGGCCTCATTTTTACTTGGATGCACAGCTTTTGGGGGTCCTCAAATTCACATACCCTTATTTATTAAACGATTAACTCAAGAAAAAAAGTTTATTGAGGCTGAAGATTTGTTGGATATAAATGCTTTTTGCAATATTCTTCCAGGTCCCAGTACCACACAAACTCTTGCTGCCGTTGGGTTTAAATTAGGAGGTCCGCGTTTGGCCTTTATTGGTCTTTTAGCATGGATTCTTCCTGGAGCTGTCTTGGTGAGTGTTTTTGCACTTATTCCAGGTATACTTAGCAGTTCTCATTTTCAATTTATTCCGGCTATGACGGCTGCTTTCTTCGTTTTTTCCATTTATAAAATGGTAGGTTTGGTAAGGAAAGATACCGTTAATTACATCCTGGTTTTTGCTTTGACAGTGCTTACTTTTTTGGTTAAGTCTCCTGCTATATTCCCAATTGCTATTGTGGTTGGTGGTTTCCTGAGTGCCCAGTTTGGCAGTAGAAAGTTTATTCCAAATTACAAACCCTTAGGTTCAGTAAATTGGTCTAATCTCGTTTTATTTATCATTATTATTGGTTTGGTTGCATTGGCTGGATTCTTACTCAGCCTGAACGAAACTACCTTAGGGGTATCAAAACCAATCATACTTTTTGAAAATACCTACAGAATGGGTTCATTGACTTTTGGTGGCGGAAACTCATTGGCTGCCATGGCTATTGAACAATACGTATACCACAAGCCCAGAATGACTTTAGAAGAAATGAACATGGGCATTGGTATTGTTCAAGGAATTCCGGGGCCAAACTTCAATTTATCTACATTTATTAATGCGGTTTCTATGAGGAACCTTGGCTACAATGTATGGGGTCAATTGGGGGGCTGTATTATTGGAATGGTGGCTGTATTCCTGCCCGGATTATTACTTATATTTTTTGGGTATCCCCTGTGGCAAAAATTTAAAACATACCCCATTGTACAAAGAAGCTTGGATGGAATATTTGCCGCCTCTGTCGGATTTATTGGAAGTGCAGCGCTCTTAATTAATCGGAACTTTATTATGGAATTGGCAAGCAAAGAATTTTTTATGGCAGATGTAGGGATTTATAGCCTGAGTCTTTTATTGCTTTTTAGTCAAAAAGTATCTCCGCCCATTGTTGTAATCATTGCTGTGCTGGCTGGAATGGTAATTGCCTAGAACATTTTCGATATATTTGCGTTAGAAAACCATGCGAAGATTTATTATTCTTGGAATTTTATTTAGTTCTTTCCTTACAGCAAAGGCTCAAAAAAGGATTCCAAAGGATCAATACGTCTTGTACACTGGTTTGGTGCTCACTTCGGATTCGCTGAAACCCATCCCTTTTGTGGCCGTGCGTCACTGTAAAAGAGGTTTAGTTGCATACTCAGATTATTTAGGCCATTTTGCTATTGCCGTTAAACAGGGAGATACCATTTATTTTGAAGATATTGAGACCAAGACCAATATGCATATCATACCAGACACCCTTAAATATGCAAAGTATTATACCGTAAAATTAATGGTCAGAGATACGGTAAGTCTTCCTACTGTTTTTATTCATGCGATGCCCATGCGCAGCTTATTTGATCATACCATTGTGAACTCAGATATCCCAGATGATGATTTGGAACAAGCGAGAAAAAATTTGGAGGCGGAGGCCTTAAAAGAAACCATGAAGCTAAAGCCAACAGACGCAGAATTTAGTCAGATGGTACTGGCTCAAACGCGTGCCAATCAATTGTATTATTACAAGCAAGCGCCCCCAAATAACTATTTTAATCCATTGGCTTGGGCCAAGTTTATAAAAGCTTGGAAAAACGGAGATTTTAAGAAAAAAAAGAAGAAAAAATCAAGTTATTAACGTTGATTTTATTTCTTAGACTATTTGGTCAACATATTGAATATGCTGAAGATTACTCCTTAATAATTCTAATGATGGAATTTGTATGCTTAGATTCAATAGTTAAAACATAAACTTCCCTTTGGTTCCAAATCCAACTCCTATGAGAGCTGGAGAAATATTTCCATTTGATAGGCCATAGTATTCTTGATGATAGACAGAATTATATGCTACATGAGGAGCAATAAACCAATTGTTTCTTTGCT
>JAURQA010000048.1 GCA_030836345.1 Bacteroidota bacterium | reverse complement strand
CTGAAACCCGCTGAGATGAAAAGGTATTTCTGGAAATAAATTTTCTGCAAATGGTAAACTTAAATTAATCGACGCATGCAGTACGATCCAGTCTTTGCTTAAAACAGGGATTGTAAGCACCGCACAAAGCACTAAAAGCACGTAGGATAAATGGTACTTTCTATAAATCAATTTTGCCACGTGGAAAATTACTTTCATTTACACGAATGATAATAGTTGTTGTCAATGTGTGTACGATTACAGCTTACCCGCTCATCGCTGTAGGGGTGGGAACGCGAGAATTTGTCAAAAATATTTTTTCCGCTCTCACCTTCATTTTCGGACATTCGGGTCCAAAATTCAATCCCAGCACAGCCACTATATCCAGCACTTACTGCCAAATCCAGACCGTAAAGGTCGCAATACACCTCATTCTCCTGATTAAACGAAGTACTCAATAAAGATGAAACGTAGTAAGCCAAATCTCCCCAACCTTCGCCCAACCAATTTCGGGCTATTTTGAGCTCTTTGAGTTTTTCAGTGATATGGCCCAATTCATTATGGTAAATCTCATGGCCAATAATACAGGCGAGTTCGTCATCACTTTCCGCGAAATCAATAATTCCTGTAAAGATAAAGATCTGTCCTCCGGCCGTAAAGGCATTTACAATTTCTGATTCTACTACATGAATCTCATAATCGAATCGAGGATTGGGCAACTCGTTTATGAGATTATCATAAATTTTTTTAATTCCTTGGGTATAAGAAGGGTCATTACTATACTCGTATTCACCTTCGATTTCCTTCTTTACTTCTTGTCCTATCTCTTCCTCCTCCTCTATGGTTATGTTCACATCTTGAGTGCCCAAAACGTCCTTTTTGGCATCCCCAATGGTTTTGATTAAGGAACCGCCTTCTGTCTCCTGTACCAAACATGAAATATCGTATTGAATAGGGTCATTCTTTGGATCCCAATCATTCGAAATCGCAGCTACTACCTCCTTTGTTTGTTCTACAACATTGGTGGTAAGCGCCAAAGCAATACCTACTCCAACCAAAACAACAACTGCAGCGACCCAAACCAATTTTGTCTTAGAAGTTTTTTGGGGTTTGTCGTGCGATATGGAAATTTTGGAAGAGTCTGTATCGTAGACACCTGTATTTTCATTGTCTGAAGAAGTTACCAATATAGCTTGCTGCCAATTAAAAGGAAAGGTCCCCAACCTAATCTCATCTTGAGGCATTACGCGCGCTTTACCAGTAATGCGTTTTCCATTGAGAAAAACTCCGTTGGTGGAATTGAGATCGTGAATCCAAAGGCTGCCATCGCCCTTAATCACTAACTTGGCATGGAAGCCGGATACTACTTTGTTTTCAATAATAATGTCGTTCAAATTCGAGCGGCCGATACTAATTTCATTGGATGACATATACTTAGGATTTAAGATGAGTGTTAATATTTGGGTGAGGTTTTTCTTTTAACAAGGATTCTGACCCCTATGGCCATAATAAAGAATAAAATGATCATGGCCATTATGTTTGCAGAGTTTGAAGCCGTCTCAAACACCTCAGCATCATCCGGATACAACAATTCGTTCAAATAATCGGTGAAAAGCGGGGTTGAGGCATGGATATCCTGTGCCCGAGCGAGTAATTCGGTTCCCCATCTCCCCAAGGTTAGATAACTTAAAAAGATGGTAAGTTCAGATTCCAACGGTTGCAAAATTCCAGATAGTATAATTTGAGGCATAAGCGCAATGGGCAGTAAACTCATCACTTCTTCAACGGTGGCCGTCAAAGCAGATAATAATAAACCATATTGTACTGCACAAAGACTTACCAACATGAGTACAGCATATTGAAGTGAGAAGTTATTGAGATCGGTGAAAACCAGAAACAAAATGGCCAAGAATATAAGTAGCTGAATGGCAGAAAGTAAAAGCAAAACAATTTGTTTACTTAAAAGATATGACCCCAAACGTAAATTAACCATGAATTCCCGTTTGGCAATATCCTTTTCACCAACTATTTCTTTGGCCGAATTACTCACCCCAAACCAAATGGCGGCGATAGCCATAAGGAATAGAACACCAATCTTTGGCTCCTCGATCAAACTATCATATCCCAAAGCAGGTATTTTTTCTATCAAGTGTGGATATGAAAGTGAAATGAGTACTGCAATCAGCACCGGTTGTAAAAGAAGAAGCAGGGCATTCTTCGTGTTTCCGGTTTTTATGGACAAATACCGAAGGGTAAGCCAATAGGTCTGGTAAAAAAAGCTGACCGAAGAATGTTTAATCTCTACTTTCTTAAACTCATTGTTCGTATTGGCCTTACCTGAAGTCCATAAATCATACCATTTGCGGGATTTTTCCTTTTCACTTAATAACGAATATATCTGTATTAAATTCTTTTTATTATAGTGGGCTAACAAATCATCTTTGGGCCCGTCGTAAGAGAGATATCCATTTACTCCCATAAATACGACTCGATCCACATAATTCAAATCTTCGGGCTTGTGTGTCACCATGATGACGGTTGTACCTTCTTGACACAATTCCTGAATACAATTCAAAAACTCTTCTATTGTTTCTGGATCAAGCGGACTAGTCGGCTCATCAAGAAATAATATTTTCGGCTTGGTGAGCAACTCCACGGCTATAGAAACCCTTTTCTTTTGACCTCCCGAAAGGCTCGAAATCTTTGTGTTTCGAATCACATCCGTATCAATTCTCAACGATTTTAACACCTCCGTAATTCGGGTTTCTATTTCATCCTCCGAACTATCTTCAGGCAATCTTATTTTTGCGGAGTAATACAGGGATTGTTTCACCGTAAGCTCTTCATGTACGATATTTTCCTGTGGGACGTACCCAATTATATGCTTAATCATTTCGAAATGACTCTGCATTTCCAATCCGAAGATCTTAATGGTTCCGTGTGTGGGCGGACTATCGCCATTTAATGCTTTTAGCAAGGTTGACTTCCCACAACCACTGGGCCCCATCAACGCGATGAATTGACGATATGGAAAATCAAGACTCGTAGTCTGTAGTCCGGTATATCCGTTCTCAAACACCTTTTTTATGTTGACGGCGCTGATCGCATTCTCCCGCTGCAAGTCCCGAAGAGTTCCGGTAAGACTAAAGGCATACAAACCTATAACCACTGTATCCCGGTCTTTTAGCTCTTGTTTTCCTGAAATTCTTCTTCCATTTACAAATACACCGTTTGAACTATTGAGGTCTTCTACAACAACCTTTCCCGCAACCTTTGACACAAGAGCATGTTTCCGAGATACTCTAAGGTCGTCAAGTTGAATATCGCATTCGCTGCTCCGTCCAATCAGCACTTTGCTTTTCCTATCGAGTAAAGCTCGCAGGTCCTTTGTATTATCTTTTGCATGAGTATTTGATGGTGTGGCTTCAACCTTTGATCCAGCTAAAGATAGGCTTACTGACTTATTTTGAGTTAGGTAAACCACATCTCTTGTGGTAAGCAATTGGGGTTGCCGCGGGTTAAGAATTTTACCATTGAACAATGTCCCGTTCGTTGAACCCAAATCCTCGATGTACAACCCTCGCTCTCTCGCAGTAATGGAAAGGTGTTTTCTCGAAATGGAAGGATTGTTCACTACCAATTGACCTTCTTCATTGGAACGGCCAATGACGATGGTATTGTTTACCCCAATCCGATACGCTTGGGACTGACCAGATACGGTAATAATGAATTTGAAACTGTCGCTCATGTAAATTTTACCATCAACTTAGTAAGCCAATTCAACTCAAGGCTTATCATGTATTTCAAGCCATGGGAATCTATACTCAGTTCATTTTTTCACTGGTTCTTCTGCCTTTAATTGGTCTTTTTCCTCAGGTTCCTCTTCCACTTCTTGCTCATCAGTTCTTTTTTTCTGAACTTCAGAATCGTACTCAATTTTTGATTCAGACTGTTTTATACTATCTGGATCAATTGTATTTGCACCGGTATCAATATTTTTTTCTTTGCTAGGTGCAGCTACTTTTTGATTTATATCTATTTTTTCATCATTCGATGGAGAAGGTTGATCTTTATTGAACCCTCTATTTATCATCCAGATTGCGATTAATGCAATTGCTATAATCAATAAAAGCTTTCTAGAATCTATATTTTTGAGATCCGATATTTTGCCTTGGGGCGGAGCATTATTTATTTGAACAGTGATATCCTCCGATACTTTGGGAAAGGCAATAAGCGCTACGGTGACATTATCTTTTCCGCCGGCTTCCAGGGCATGATGAATAAGTTTATCCGCTACGTCGGGTAGCGACATACTTTCTAAACCATTTTGCAATACCTCGCTGATTTCCTGATTGCCGATCATCCCGTTTAGCCCATCTGAACAGAGTAAAAAAGTATCCCCAGACTGAGGAATAATAGGTTCAGCGCATACGTCCGGTTTTACTCCCTCTTCTGTTCCCAAGGCGCGCAATATCTGATTTTTCGCGGGATGACT
>JAURQA010000047.1 GCA_030836345.1 Bacteroidota bacterium | reverse complement strand
ATTTATTTTTTTTAATTATTGAGGCATATTCCATGTTTTTTGCCTCCATAGACTGCACAATGTCTTTCTTTAAGGCATCGGCAGAGAACGACTTAACACTTGTATCTATAAGCTGGAGTGCATTCATACGCTATTCGCCATAATATTCTACATAATTGTTGTGTGTTTCCCAAAGAACTATTTTTGATAGTTCAACCCCCGGGGGTAAATGGGGTAACAATCGTTGCCAGATACTTATTGCCATATTCTCGATACTGGGAATGCAATGGGATAGCCATTCCACTTCAATATTCAAATTTTTATGGTCCAATTCTTCAAGTATTTCCTTATGAATAATCTTCTTTAAGTCTTTTAAATTGATAATGCATCCAGTATCAGGATCCGGCGTACCTTTAACAGAAATATGTAAATCAAAATTATGTCCATGAAAATGGGGGTTGGCACATTTCCCAAAAACCTCATTATTCTTTTCTTCAGACCAGCGGTCGTTCCAAAGTCGATGTGCGGCATTAAAATGTTCTTTTCGCGTTAAATGAAGTACAGCCATTTCCCTATTACAAAATTAATCTAATTACTTGAGTTTTGGAGCACAATTGTGTCTAAAGGACGATACTTAATCCAAGTGCTGGCAAAGTAGTCAACCACCCAGAAGGGAATAAAAACAGTGTTCAGCGCTGTGATTTCATTCCACTTGGGTTTCAGTTCTATTTCTTGTTTGTTGTATTTTGGGTGAGATAAGACGATTGAGGGAGGTTCTAAGGATCGTTTTAGTTTAATTAGGCAAGGTGTTGTGTCCACTAAAACATGATTTACTTTAACCAGAGCTCCAGGTTCATTCGTAATTACCTGAATAGTTTGCTTGGGACCACTTAGAATGGTAGCGCAAGAACTACTAAAAAAAGCAAAGAAGAGGATTATGAATTGGCGCATTCCAGGTCTAAAACATTTGAAATGATAGCGATTGCTTCATCCACTTCATCCAATGTATTAAACATTCCAAAACTAAAACGTATCGAGGGCCCATCGGATGATTTAGGCACTTCAGCCAGCACATGACTCCCTACATTGGAACCACTACTACATGCACTTCCAGAGCTTGCGCAAAGACCTTCAATATCAAGGTTAAAGAGCAGCATGGAATTATTTTCGGTCATTGGAAAAGTTACGTTTAGCACCGTGGGATTGGATTTCCCATTCCAGTCTCCATTAAATCCAATTTCTGGTAGGGCTTCTTTTAATTTTTTTGCAAATGTGAATTTTAACTCAGCTATTTTTTTTATTTTTTCATCTTGTACACCAGTGGCAATATCCAAGGCTTTGGCCATGCCTATAATGCCAAGTACGTTCTCTGTTCCACAGCGAATCCCTTTCTCTTGAGCTCCTCCATATTGCATAGAATTTAACGCAAGGCCCTTTCTTTTAAAAAGAAAACCAATACCCTTGGGCCCGTTAAATTTATGAGCTGCACCAACCACAAAATCAATGGGAGTATCTTTTAAATTAAATTTATGGTAACCAATGGTTTGTACCGTATCAGAGTGGAATAGAGCATTGTATTTTTTGCATAATTCACCTACTTCCAAAAGGTCAATCTTGTTGCCAATTTCATTATTGGCATGCATTAAGCTCACCATGGATTTTGGAGCACTTTTCAATAATTCTTCCAGGTGATTGATATTTACATGACCCAGCTTAGTCAAATTTACATACTTAACAGCCATTCCTGTTTTTTCAATCTCTTGAGCTGTATGTAGCACGGCATGATGCTCAATTTTACTTGTTATAATCTGCTGGCAGCCCAAGGCAGAGGCATTGTGTAGGACAATATTATCTGATTCCGTGCCTCCACTTGTAAAGTATATTTCGCCCGGCTCGCAACCCATGCATTTTGCAATCGATCGCCGCGCATATTCTATTTCAGATTTCACTTTTCTACCTGCTGCATGAGAACTACTTGGGTTCCCGTAAAATTCATGCATTTTTTGGTGCATCGTTTCAATGACCTCAGGGTGCATTGGAGTAGTTGCTGCGTTATCAAAATATATCATTATCAGAGTTGCTTATTTGTTGAGAGGTATCCCAATATTTTATAACATAGTTTGGCCATCGTGTATTGGGTAAGAATATCTCCTTTTCGAGGGGCCAATTCTACAATGTCAAAGCTAATGATTTTTTTTCTACTTGCGAGTTTTTTAATGAGCGTACATAGTTGGCTCCATGATAGCCCACCTGGCTCTGGTGTTCCAACTGCAGGAGCAATTGATGGATCCAAGCCATCCGTATCGATGGTTAAATATACCTCATCTGAAAGAGCATCAATGGCTTGATCCATCCATGAGTTATTCTCGTTCATTTGATGCGCATAAATGGTATGGATATGAGCCGATTCTTTAATTATATCGGCCTCCTCTTTGCATTGCGCCCTAACTCCCACTTGTACAATAGGCAAACCCATTTCATGGATGCGAGCCATTACACTTGCATGAGAATAAGGATTGCCTTCATAACGATCTCTTAAATCGCTATGAGCATCTATCTGTAAAATACTTATGTTTTTATGGGTTTTAGAAAAGGCAGAAACCAGCCCTGCGGTAACGGTATGCTCCGCCCCAAGACTTACAATAAATTTATCTTTTTCAATGAGGCCAAGAGTGGTTTGTTCAATAAAATCAATGGCATCACTATTCACTAACCCGGTAAAGTTTAAGGGCTCTAAGCTGCAAATACCACCAATCATTTTATAGGTTTCAATGCCTAATTCCTCATCGTAGAATTCAACAAAATGGCTCGCATTAACAATAGCTGCTGGCCCAGCAGCGCTTCCTTTTAAATACGAACTGGTGTATTCATATGGGCACTGTTGAATGACCACTTTTGCATGGTCTATATGGGCCAATTCAGGTTCAGGGAAACCCAAGAACCCTTCATCGCAATTGAGGGTCTGTTCGGCAGGCATTGCTTTATTTTACTCGTTCAACGTATTCACCCGTTCGAGTGTCAATTTTAATTCTTTCACCAGAGTCAACAAATAAAGGAACGTTTACCTGAGCTCCGGTCTCTACCGTTGCTGGTTTTAATGTATTTGTTGCGGTATCTCCTTTAATGCCTGGCTCCGTGTAGGTAATTTCTAATTCTACATGATTTGGCGCCTCAGCTCCAAGAGGAGTAATGTCATCAAAAGACACTTTTACCGTATCTCCTTCCATTAAAAACTCCGTTCCTGTATCAAACAGTTCTTTCTCAATTGGGACTTGATCGTAGGTTTCTGAATCCATGCATACGAATGCAGTTCCGTCTTCGTAAAGGTATTGCAGGTCCTTGGTTTCTACTCGAACAATCTCTATCGTCTCGCCGCTGCGAAAACGGTTCTCTGTAGCTCGGCCATCCTTTACTTTTTTCATTTTGGCTTGGTAACATGCAACGCCTTTACCAGGCGTGCGGTGTTGCCATTCCGTAATTTTACATATGTCGCCGTTAAAGCGGATATATTTTCCTTTGGATATGTCTGATGTGGTTGCCATATGGTAAGAGCAAAGATACAAAAGAACTGAAAAGTCATAAAAGATTAATTTTAAATCAAGTCTGCTTCAAAGAGTGAGAAAAGGTTCAGGGCTTCCTAAGATTTTAGAGCATCTCAT
>JAURQA010000046.1 GCA_030836345.1 Bacteroidota bacterium | reverse complement strand
TCGCCCAGAACAGGAGAACATAGCCTAAGGCAAGAAGATATTGAACAGGTCTTAGAGGAACATAAAGAGGACATCGCACTGGCTTTCTTTAGCGGGGTTCAATACTACACAGGTCAGACTTTTGATATAGAGAAGATCACGAAAAAAGCCCACGAGATTGGTGCTGTTTGTGGATTTGATCTCGCACATGCTGCGGGAAATATTCCCCTCAAACTTCATGAATGGGGCGTAGATTTTGCCGCTTGGTGCAGCTACAAATACCTAAATAGTGGGCCTGGAAATGTGAGTGGCGTTTTTATACATGAGAAAAATTTTAACACCTATCCCATGCGATTGGCTGGCTGGTGGGGGCATAAAGAAGATGTACGCTTTGAGATGAAAAAAGGATTTATTCCTGAACCGGGTGCCGCTGGTTGGCAACTGAGCAACGCTCCAGTTTTTGGAATGGCCGTACACAGAGCTTCTTTAGATTTATTTGACGAGGTTGGAATGGCCTTATTGTCCAAAAAAAGCAATGCACTTACCCAAATGATGAGGAAATTATTGACGGAGGTTTTATCCATTCAAAATTCCGATTTATTTCAGATTATAACTCCAGTAAATGAAGCAGGAGCTCAACTCTCATTGCTTACCAATAACAGCGGGAAAAAACTCTTTGAACACCTAGAAAAAAATGGAGTCATTTGCGATTGGCGAGAACCCAATGTAATACGAATGGCTGCCGTTCCCTTTTATAACTCCATGACTGATGTTGTGCGATTAGCTCAAGCTTTCTTAAGCTTTAAATAAATGAAAAAGAATATTCGCACCCTCAATATAGAACAAATGCAAACCTTTCTCAAAGAGTTGGGCGAACCCGCCTTTAGGGCCAAACAAGTTCACGAATGGCTCTGGTATAAGGGCGTATCGGAGTTTAGCTCCATGCGAAATCTGCCTAAATCTCTTTTAGAGAAACTGGATGAATCCTACCATATTCCGAAAACCAAAATATACACAGAACAGGTGAGTACGGATGGAACCATTAAACTTGGATTTGAGCTAGATGATAAAAATAAAGTAGAAGGAGTGATTATCCCTTCCATGGGAAGATATACCGCCTGCATTAGCAGTCAAGTGGGTTGCAGTTTAGACTGTACCTTTTGCGCGACAGGATTTTTAAAGAGAGAACGGAACTTAACAGCAGGAGAAATCTTTGATCAGGTAAATCTCATTAATGCTATTACAATGGAGCGATTCAATCAGAAATTAGATAATATTGTGTTTATGGGAATGGGCGAACCCATGCTCAATTATGCCAATGTTATTGAATCCATAAAAATAATGACGGATATGAAAGGCCTGGGTTTTAGCGGTCGCCGCATTACTGTGAGTACCTCAGGAATCTCCAAAATGATTGTAAAATTGGCAGATGAAGAACTAGGCTGTCGCTTGGCCCTTAGCTTGCATGAAGCCAATAATGAAGCGCGCAGCCGCATTATGCCTATTAATGATTCCAACCCACTGGAGAGTCTGGCGGAATCTCTTACGTATTGGTACAATACTACTAAATCAAGACCAACCTTAGAATATACTGTAATAGAGGACGTAAATGATCAATCCAGCAACTCGGATGATTTGATTCGCTTTGCCAAACAATTTCCATGTAAAATAAACCTCATCGAATACAATCCCATTATCCAAGCTGATTTTAAACCGACTGAAGGGGATAATTTAGAGGCTTTTGCAAAAAAAATTGAAGAAGCTGGTTTAATTGTAAATATTAGACGCAGCCGGGGAAAAGATATTGATGCCGCTTGTGGACAGCTTATAAACAACAATTAATCAGGGGCAACCCACCACTTTACCATCCAACATACCAGAAAGAAACGCGCCGCATGCGCTCTTTTTTCACAGACCTGCAATTTCGTCATGTATAGCGAATAGAGGCCTGGTTTTTGAAGTATATTTGCCACAATAACCATGGCAAATTCACCATTTAAAATTATATCTAAGCTTTTTGGAGGCAGTCAAGCCGAAAAGGAAATCAAAAATGCACAACCTAAAGTAGATGAAATCAATCAATTTTATGAGGAGTTTCATTCATTAAGCAATGATGAATTACGAAATAAAACCAAGGAATTTCAAGAAATAATTAACACGCACCTAAGCGAAGTTGATCAGGAAATAGAGGACTTAAAAAAGCAAGCGACTGAAACAGATGACGCTAACTCTGAAGCAAAAGATGAGCTATACAACCAAATAGATGCCTTAGAGAAAAATAGAAATGAGCAATTAGAAGAGGTGCTTGAAACCATTCTGCCCCAAGCTTTTGCTACCGTAAAACAAACCGCTAAAAGGTTTACCGAGAATAAAACCATTGTTTCTAAAGCAACTGAGCTGGACAAGGAATTGGTTCTTAGTAAGGAACATTTAGAAATAAGCGGGGAAGAAGTTACTTACCACAACACCTGGAAAGCGGCTGGAGCTGATATTGAATGGAACATGATTCATTACGATGTACAGCTTATTGGAGGTATGGTTTTGCATAATGGAAAAATTGCGGAGATGGCTACAGGAGAAGGAAAGACACTGGTTTCTACCCTGCCTGCCTACCTTAATGCGCTCGGAAAACGAGGCGTTCATTTAGTTACGGTAAACAATTACTTGGCTACTCGTGATTGCGAGTGGAATGCTCCAATTTTTAACTTTTTGGGCTTAACAGTAGATTGTTTAGAGTACCACCGACCCAATAGTGCAGAAAGAAGAGAAGCGTATTTGGCAGATATTACCTACGGCACCAATAATGAGTTTGGCTTTGACTATTTGCGCGACAATATGGCGCATGGCTTGGAAGATCTGGTTCAACGGAAACATCACTACGCCATGATTGATGAGGTGGATAGTGTTTTAATTGACGATGCAAGAACTCCGCTTATTATTAGTGGGCCTACTCCTAAAGGAGATGATCAACAGTTTATCTCATTAAAGCCTCAAATACAGCAATTGGTGGATGCACAAAAGAAGTTATTTATTACCCTTTTAAACGATGCAAAAAAGCTGATTGCTGATGGGAATACCGGATTTAAAGAAGGCGAAGGCGGACTGAGCTTATTTAGAGCATTTAGAGCATTGCCTAAAAATAAGGCCTTAATTAAGTTTTTAGGGGAAGCAGGGATGCGAACTTTACTTACCAAAGTTGAAAACAACTATTTGCAAGATCAGCAAAAAGAAATGCCTAAGGCAGATTTGCCTTTGTTCTTTACCATTGATGAAAAAACCAACTCAGTAGATTTAACCGACAAGGGAATTGACCTGATAACCAAAGGGGAAGAAGATGCCAACTTCTTTATTATGCCCGATGTAGGTTCTGACATCGCAGATATTGAAAAAGGCCCGGGATCGGATGAAGAAAAAGCAACCCGAAAAGAAGAGGTCATGAACAACTTCGCTGTCAAAAGCGAGAGACTGCACAGCATTCAGCAATTGCTCAAAGCATATGCCCTGTTTGAACGCGATCAAGAATATGTTTTGATGGATGGCAAGGTGAAAATTGTAGATGAGCAGACCGGTCGTATCATGGAGGGCCGTAGATATAGTGATGGATTGCACCAAGCCATAGAGGCCAAGGAGAATGTTAAGGTAGAGGCTGCCACCCAAACCTATGCTACCATTACCCTTCAAAACTATTTCCGTATGTATCATAAACTATCGGGTATGACGGGTACGGCTGAAACTGAAGCGCAAGAATTGTGGGATATTTACAAACTTGGAGTACAAGTAATACCTACCAATCGCCCTATCCAACGAAAGGACATGGACGATTTGGTTTATAAATCCACCCGAGAGAAATTTAATGCGGTTATTGATGAGATTGGTGAACTTACGGCTGCCAAAAGACCGGTTCTTGTAGGTACTACCTCCGTAGAAATTAGTGAAGTGCTGGCTCGTATGTTAAAACTGCGCGGCATAAAACACAATGTATTAAATGCAAAGCAACATCAGCGTGAGGCACAAGTAGTAGCCGAAGCGGGATATGCAGGTGCCGTAACGATTGCCACAAACATGGCTGGTCGTGGAACAGATATTAAACTGAGCGATGAGGTGAAGGAAGCCGGTGGTTTGGCCATTATAGGTACCGAAAGACACGAAAGCAGACGGGTAGACAGGCAGTTACGTGGGCGTTCTGGACGCCAGGGTGATCCTGGAAGCAGTCGTTTTTATGTATCCTTAGAAGATGATCTTATGCGAAAATTTGGTGCCGAAAAGGTGAGCAAAATGATGGATAAGATGGGCTATAAAGAAGGAGATGTTATTGAGCATCGCTGGATGACCAAGACCATTGAACGAAACCAGAAACGAATGGAGCAAATGAGTTTTGGGGTTCGTAAGCGATTGTTGGAGTACGATGATGTAATGAACCAGCAGCGTACCAATATCTATAAAATTAGAAAGAATGCGCTAACCGGTGACCGCCTGAGTATTGACCTTAGAAACATGATGTTTAATTGGTGTGCTGAGAATATTGGCATGGCTAAAGAGGATGGAGATTACGAAGGGTTTAAATTTGAAACGCTGCGCTCATTGGCTGTAGAGCCTCCCTTTACAGAGGAGGAGTTTAATGCCTCGAAGGAAGATGAACTGGTGAACCAAATGTTTGATTCCCTCAATCTAAATTACAAACAAAAATGGGATCGGATTGCGGAGCAGGCGGTTCCTGTATTTAAAAATATTCGTGAAAAGGAAGGCGAACGCATCGAAAATGTGCTGGTTCCCCTTACGGATGGCATCAACCAATTTCAGATTGCTGCAGGCATGCAAGAGGCTTTGGATACGGGCTGTAAATCCATTATCAAAGACATGGAGAAAATTATTACCCTCCAAGTGATTGACGAGGAATGGAAGGAACATTTGCGCGAATTGGATGACCTTAAACAAAGTTCTAACAATGCATCTATTGAGCAAAAAGACCCTATTTTAATCTATAAGATTGAGAGTTTTAAACTCTTTGGAGCCATGCTTAACCGAGTTCAAGGTAAAATATTGAGCTATTTATTCCGCAGCCAAATACACTCAGGCGAGGAAGTAAGCGAGGCCAAGCAAAGCCCAAAACGCATGGATCCAAAAGTAACCACAAGCCGCGAAAATGTATTGGATCAAGCAGATAACAACCGCGAGGCTATGGAAAATCAGAGCCGCCAAAGAGCCCCTCAGGCTCCCTTAAAAAGTGATCCCAAAGTAGGTAGAAATGACCCTTGTCCCTGTGGAAGCGGCAAGAAGTTTAAGCAATGCCACGGAAAAATGGGCTAAACTTATAGGCCGTTTAGAGGCAGAAAATTCCCTTTGTTCTTTTGCTTCAAGCTTTTGAGGTAAGGTTAAAGTTATAATTATTTGGCTAACTTTGTGTTTTACAGAATGGCTGGCCTTAAAAAATTTATTTCAGATACTGCTATTTATGGCCTAAGCAGCGTTGTTGCCCGATCTGTAAGCTTTCTCCTGGTTCCATTATATACGAGTAAACTGCCCAGCGCAGGGGCCTATGGCGTTGTTTCTATCATGTTCAGCTTTTGCACTTTTCTCAATGTGCTGCTGACTTTTGGAATGGAAACCACCTTTTTTAATTTTGCCAGACAAAGCGATAATCCAATTTCTGTGTTTTCTGCAGCCCTCCGTTGGGTGGGCAGCCTTGCCTTAATTTTAGTGGCTTGCGGCTTTGCCTTTGATCTTGCGCATCAATCTCCCTCATAACTTAACATCCCCCTTGGGTCACACTTTGGTTGTGCCGCCATGTGCGGTTATTCGATGATTGGTGCAACGTCCCTGCCTGGCCTTGCCACTGGCTTATTCAACCCACCTGGGCAGATCATCTTTTTGTGCTACTCGGCTGGGACATGTGCACTGATCGAGAGGTTTTTCGCGACGCTCAAAGACCCCTTCTTCCTTCGCATAGATGCTTCCACACCCGTTGAGACGCTCCGAAAGATGCGGGGCGACGAGTACGACTCACTCGTATGAGCAGATGCCCTCTTACCGAATTGTTAGTGTAAAACATGTTTCGCCGTGCGCGTGTGTCTGCGTGCGCTGAAGGTTTTGCTTGGGCACGGATCGTGACTAGGCATTGATTCGCGACGAAACTCCGTCGAAACACAGCAGCCAACACTGCAGCGTGGGAACACCAATTTGATGTACTCACGAGCCCAGACATCTGTCGCACCATGCCGCACATGTATCGTCACCACCATACCGGTCTTTACATGGACGCTACACATAGCTCAATCCATGCCGCATCAACACCTCGAAGCGCTCGACG
>JAURQA010000045.1 GCA_030836345.1 Bacteroidota bacterium | reverse complement strand
TGTTTTAACTTACCAAGTAAGGTTTTAGCTAATTTCATCTTTGGAACAGCAGCGACACCTGACCCAAATTCGCCTAGCAAACCCAATACATCAAAGCCATCACCGCCAAAACCGCCTAACATATCCAATACGCCAATACCCTCACCACTAATATCTACGGTGTTTGGTGAATATGGAAGTTCAAATCGTTGAGCAGCCATACCTCTTTTTTTCATTTCGCCCAAGACAGCTCTAAAGTGCGCCCACTCCTCACTTACTATGGGTGAAACTTGTTCCACTAATTTTTCTCGTTCTGGATTCTTGACAATTAATGCAATGCATGTGGTAGCTGCTTTTTGCTCGCAAAAAGCATGATCAATAAGAATTTCTTCAATGGTCTTTTCCGCAATATTCACCCACCTGGGGTCCGTGGCCAATTTAAGGCCTAGCATTCTAACTGATTCTAACTCCTGCTCTCGCTGATTCATGCTTTTATTTTATTCACGCGTCGCTCGTGACGACCGCCTTCGAATACAGCATCCAAAAAGGCATCTACTATTTCAATTCCTTTTTCTGGACTTACAAAGCGTGCAGGAACACAAATGATATTCGCATTATTATGCTGACGTGCAAGCGATGCAATTTCTGGCTCCCAGGCAAGACCTGCTATAATTCCCGAGTGGGAATTAGCTGTCATGCAAACTCCGTTTCCACTGCCACAAATCAAAATTCCTAAATCTGCAGAACTCGCTTCAATACTATTAGCCACTTCATGGGCAAAATCGGGGTAATCAACACTATCTGCGGAGTCTGGACCACAGTCTGTAACCTCAAATCCCTTTTCTATTAAGTGAACAATGATGTCCCCTTTTAATTCAAATCCAGCGTGGTCGCTTCCTATTGCTATGCTTTTATTTCTCATGGTTATGCTTCGTTTTTAAGTTTTTCTTGCTCTACTCTTTTAGCCAAGTACACTCCCAAAAAATACAATACAATTAATGGAAGCCCAAGTACTAATTGGCTAAAAATATCTGGTGGTGTTGCCAGGCCTGCCAATAAAAAGATAACAAGTACAGCATATTTCCAATATTTCATTAAAAACTCAGATGAAATAAGGCCTATTTTGGCAAGAATTAATATGATTATGGGTAGCTCAAATACTAAACCACCTGACAAGGACATGTAACAAATAAAACCAGTTACACTATTTATGGTAAATATATTTTTAACATCAGGACCTAATTGATATCCCAATAAAAATTTAGCGGCTACGGGAAGTAAAATAAAGTAGGCAAAAAGAACCCCAGCAAAAAAGAAAAGGGTAGCAAAAAAGAGGGATCGATTCACTTTTTTGACCTCTAAAGCACTTAGAGCAGGTTTAATAAACTGCCATAATTGAATGAGCATAAAGGGAAACGTACCAACTAATCCCATCACAAAGGAAATCTTGAAGGCGCTAATAAATTGCCCCTGAATCTTGGTGCTTTGTAGGGAAAGTTCTGGAGGAGTAAAGCATAACAGCTCTTCTTTTCCGATCCATTTACCCAAGTTACAATACAATTCATGTCCCCAAAAGTCCGATCGCAGAGGAGCCATAATGAGTATATCAAAAAGCTCCTGAACAAAGAAAAATGATACAATTATTCCTATAAGTAAGGCCACAGCCATTCGAAACAAGTACTTTCTTAAATCATCAATATGATCAAAGATGCTCATGTTCTTTTCGTAAGGGTATATCTCTTCTTGATCTAAGGCCATTGCTTTGAACGATTACAAAATTAGCGAAATAAAGTACGCTAAAGAATTTTTTTGAATAGGTTGTTGATATGATTTATGATTTTATTGAGCTCCTGTAAAAAGAGGCTTTTGGCGGATCTTCATCCTTGGCAAAAACCTCCTTATTTTTGAAAATATGCACTTATTTGAGTGTATATCTAAACCCTAAAAAGGCATTTATACCATTGGCAGGCCCCCATGCATATGCGGCATCAAAGAATGGATTTGTAGGATCATCTGAAGCCATTATCGGATTCACTTGTCTCACATTAAGGATATTTTCCACTCCACCATAAATCTCCCATGATTTCATGGTTTTCTGTACCAATACATTCACCACATGCAACCAAGGCGTTTTATCTGCTCTTCTAAGGTTAGTAGGCAATTTCTCGGAATTTGGGTAACGCGATGGACTATTGATCTGCCAGATGCTATTAAAACTCCAATTACTTCTTGTTTTATGACTTAAAACATTTACGAAGCGATGCGGCGATTGAAACACCTGCTGCTGCCATTGACCATTGGTTTTTTGCATGGCCCGTGCATAGCGATAACTAAAGTGATACTCCATTCTTCTTCTGGGTACTACGATCCAATCGACTTGGGCCACATTACTATACGTTCCTTTTTGCGCGCTAACCAATAGCTCCGTAGGATCTGAATCTCTGTCTAAAACTAATTGATTTTGAAAATAAGTAAAGAAAACATCTGTAGAAAAGGTAGAAGTATATCCAAACATATTAAATTTTGCTGTGTAGCTCACTCCTGTATTATATCCAATCTCCTGATTTTGACCATAGGCTCTATTATTTATTCCACCTATTGTATCCGAAAACCGTAAGCTTCTATTTGATATGAGGTAGGGAAAATTTTCAGCAAAGACAAATGGAGTTCTTCTTCCCCCTCCAGCTTGAAAATGGATCGATTGGTCCTCTGTCAACTCCTGCCTTAAATGAAGTCGTGGGGTAAAAAACAAACCGTACAAGTCGCTATAATCAGCGCGTCCACCAAGAACTAGAGTGGTTTTTTCCCACTCCTTAGACCATTCGGTAAAGACTCCCACTACATTTTCAACTCGGTTAAAGCGACTTCTATTAGACCCACTCATTACCTCGGTATAGTCATCTTTCATTTCGTCTCTATTTAACTCAATACCAGATTTAGTTTCTAGCTCATTGCCTAAATTATATGCAAGCATCCCTATATATCTGTAATGGTCTTGATTCATGGCTAAGGATCTGCCTATGCCAGGAGAATTATTTATCATGGTCATGGATTGATCATTGGAATTGAATTGAAATATGTTTCCTATGCTATTCCCTTTAGGCAGAAAAATTCCAAGTTTACCAAATAGTTGCAAATTTTGATGGCTATTTGAATAACGATAGTTCGCACTTCTAGGCGCAAACTCCTCGTTCCAGGAACTTATTTGACCGCTCTGAGTCTCATTATCTAAGTATGTAAATCCTACCATTCCCTCAATCCTATTTCCCTGAAATTTAACAACATCACCGATGCGAAGCATATTATTTAAAGGCATGTCTGCAAAACCGTCTTTGTTATTATCTACTGGCATTCTCATACCCATATGGTGCCCATAAGCCACATTAATTAGATTTTTATTAATATCCTCTCGCCAAATGATATTCTGCTCATTTCTCGATTGGTTATTATAATACCCATTAATGAATAAATGAGGCGCTTTTTTTAGTTTAAGCGCAACATCAATTCCTCCGGTAATGCTCTCGTATCCATTAGTAACACTTCCCGCACCTTTGGCAACGTAAACATTCTCTACCATTGGACCAGGTATTTCCGTCATCCCGTCTAAAGTATTTACCCCGCGTATCAGCGTCATTTGATTTCTAGAAATAAGTACGTACTTACTTGCCAATCCTAGCATTTGTACCTTCTTTACTCCAGAAACGCCATCGGTACTAGCAACTTCTACGGTATTTGTGCTTTCAAAACTCTCGCTTAAGGTACAGCAAGCTGCTTTTTTAAACTCGTCCTTGTTTAAAATTTCACTCTTAATTCCACCTGTACCATTTATTCTAAATGCATCCTGTTCTTGTGAAATTTTAACAGTATCAATAGATTTTCGGTTGGTATCTATCTGAGATTTAAGAGAGAAGGTGAAACAGAGTATAATTAATGCTACCAGTCCTCTTTTTAGTGTCCGCATTTAGCTCCCTCTCTGTACCTGCAACATCCAGGTAAATTAGCATAACTCTTATCTGTTGCTTTTACCTTATCTGTGTCATGACCAACTCCAGCTACAATATTATGTATTTGAATCTCATCCATTTTATCTGCTCTATATTTAACGACTAAGTTTTCAGAGTCGACATTCCAGATAGCCTTACAAATATATTTAACATCCAAAGCCTCTTCTATTCTGTCCTTACACATACCGCAGCTTCCTTCAACCTTTATAGTTGTGGTAACAATCTTGCGCTTATTGGGCATATTAAAACTAACGCATGCCATCAGAATAGCAAGCATTCCTATAATTTTTATTTTATTTTTCATTTCTTTCTTTGTTATAACTTTACACTACTTGAAGATTTCAATAGTTTAATCAATGAAACTCTTCATAAATTTCAATCGATTTTCGGATAAAATTATAGGTATCAAATAAGGAAAACGCCTGTATAGCTTTGATCTAAAGGGCTTTGACGAAAAGAATAGTTAATGAGATGTTTGGTTTGATGAGCCAAACTTAAAGTACCTGGATGGATGCGCAGGGAAGGCCAAAGCATATCAAAGTAATCTACATTAAGATTGATTTTATATCTGGTACTCTTAAATTTTGCAGTAAGCACATAAATGTACTCTGTACTGCAATGCTCATCCCCTTCATTCGAATTCTGTTCGCAGCATTTATCTGCATTAGAGCAATTATCCGCAGCCAATAAAACACCAGCGTCATCACACATGTGCATAGCAAATTGGGCAAAACCGCTGCTAAACGTTAAGACCAAAAGCATGACTAATGTGACTATCTTCATCTGTACAAAGATAAAAAATAATTAAGCTATTGCAAATATGAGATTTACACCTTTGTTTGCAGAGTGAAATTTTTGGATTCCATACGTAGACGAAAAACAAATTTTGGAGAAAATAGCAGCGGCTTAAAACGAGTGTTAAGCCTACGAGATTTGGTTTTCTTAGGAATGGCGGCCATTATTGGTGGTGGAATTTTTAGCTCCGTAGGAGAAGCTTGCGCAAATGGGGGGCCAGCGATCATTTATTTATTTGTTATATGTGCAATTGCCTGCGGCTTTGCGGCGCTGTGCTATGCAGAATTTAGCACCCGAATACCTGTTTCAGGGAGTGCATATACCTATGCTTATGCTTCCTTTGGGGAGTTATTCGCCTGGATTATCGGTTGGGCATTGCTTATGGAGTATGCCATTGGAAATATTTATGTTTCTTTTAGTTGGAGCGGCTATTTTGTTAATTTATTAGAGAATATGCATGTTCATATACCTGAATGGTTAAGCATGAGTTATGTGGCTGCTAAAAAATCAATAAGTACGGATACGCATGCTTTGGCAGCGTGGAGTTCAGCACCTGTTATTGGTGGTTTACGAATTATTTTAGATTTACCAGCAATCCTTATAAACATCTTCATTACTGCATTAGTTTACATAGGAATTAGTGAGAGTAAACGAGCCAGTAATATTATGGTATTGCTAAAAGTAGCCGTCATTATCACGGTAATTATTGTTGGTTTTTTCTATATTGATTTTGATAATTACGTCCCGTTTATGCCCACAGGATTTGGTGGAGTCATGGGTAGTGTGAGTGCCGTATTCTTTACTTACATTGGTTTTGACGCGCTAAGTACGATGGCTGAGGAGTGTGAAAATCCCAAGCGAGATTTGCCAAGAGGCATGCTGTATTCTCTTTTAATTTGCACCATTCTTTATATTCTTATATCCTTAGTACTCACTGGCATGGTCAGCTACACTTCATTAAATGTGACGGACCCATTGGCTTTTGCCTTAGCTGAAAAAGGTGTAAAATGGTTGGAATATATTGTTTCTATAAGCGCAGTGATTGCAATGACCAGTGTTCTTTTGGTGTTTCAAATGGGCCAACCCCGGATATGGTTTAGCATGAGTAGAGATGGATTAATTCCGAAAAAATTCTCAACCATTCACCCAAAATACAAGACACCCTCTTTTGCAACCATTGTAACTGGTTTAGTGGTGGGAATACCCATTCTGTTTACAGATAAAGACTTTGTCTTGGATTTTACATCCATAGGCACTCTGTTTGCGTTTGTACTGGTTTGCGGAGGCATTCTTTTACTTCCAAGGAGGAAGAAAGAAAAAGATCGTTTTCACATGCCTCATATCAAAGCCAAATATACATATCCTCTTCTCGCGCTGACATCTGCCTTAATTTCAAATTATTTTATACCCGATTACTTCAGCGAAATGGTTCAGCCAGAAAACTTTAATAGTATTTTTGGATTATCGCATATTCTATTTTGGATCATTGTGATAATTTTATCTGTATTTGCCTTTCTGAAGGATTGGTCTTTGATTCCACTGCTTGGGGTAAGCACTTGCTTATATTTACTTACAGGAATGGAGATGAGCAATTGGTTCTGGTTCTTTGTCTGGTTTGTTATTGGTATCATTATATACTTTATCTATGGATATAGAAAAAGCGCCTTGAATACGGATAAATAAGAAAATCATAAATACAAGGGTACCATTTCTGTTTTATATTTGTGATTGTATATGCTAAAGAAGTCTAAACTCAAACATCACAATACTATCAATGATGTGATGGGAAAAATAAATAGCCGATATCTTTTTGCATCTAAGTTTACCGAAATAGAACTCGAAAAAATTTGGCCTGAGATTGTTGGCCCCAATGTGGCCAATTGCACCACTGGAATTAAGGTGCTTAAAAGTACCATTTACGTCCGTTTTGATAATGCTGCGGTAAAAAATGAAATGTTTAACAGAAGAGAACAGCTCATGAAGGCAATCAATGTTGGATTGGGTAGAAATCATATCGAGAAAATTTTCATTCAGTAGGCTTACACAGCCATTTTTTGGTGCAACTGGTTTATTATTTTCTTAAGCAATTTTCCAACAGAGACAACTGTTTTAAGATTATACTGCACTAAGTTTAACCAAATTATATCTCGGATGCAACCAAATGCAAAAAGCCCCATCCGAGTGGACGAGGCTTTTTGACTTTTGAAAGTAAATTATCTGAGTTTAAACTATTTTTACGTTTACTGCATTTAATCCTTTTTTTCCTTCAGTTACTTCAAATTCAACTGAATCTCCTTCGTTAATCTTGTCTATAAGACCAGATACGTGTACGAAGAATTCTTTTTCTGTTTCATCATCAACGATAAAACCAAATCCTTTGGCTTCATTGAAAAATTTTACGGTTCCTTTTTTCATTGGTATTAATTTTACTAAGCCGCAAATATATGCTTTTTAACTGGTATGAAGGGATTTATTTTATTTAAACTTAAGGGGTCCAAGATGCCTATTTTAATTGAACTTACCCCTTAAATATTTCATACGTCCACCCATACTAAAATATCATAGCAAGTCCGAATCATTGCTTGAAGTAAAATAAGGGTTAAAAAATGTTAAGAAAGAAGGTAAATCCTTTGCCATGAAAAATCTCATTAGAGTTATATTCGCAGCACAATTATGAGTAACGTTGCATCTTTAGATCAGGCTACACAACTGGGTTTATTGCCCGAGGAATATGATAAAATTTGTGAAATTCTTGGCCGCAAGCCAAATTTTACGGAGATGAGTATTTACAGCGTAATGTGGAGCGAACACTGCAGTTATAAAAATTCCATCAAATGGCTTAAAACTTTGCCGCGCGAAGGAAGTAAAATTCTTGCTGCCGCAGGAGAAGAAAATGCAGGTTTGGTTGATATTGGAGATCAAATAGCCTGTTGTTTTAAAATTGAGAGTCACAATCACCCCAGCGCAATAGAGCCTTACCAAGGAGCAGCAACAGGAGTTGGTGGTATAAATAGAGATATTTTTAGCATGGGTGCCAGACCCATTGCTCAACTAAATTCGTTGCGTTTTGGAAGCATAGACACAGATCGTACAAAATGGCTAATGAAGGGAGTTGTTAAGGGCATTGGAAACTATGGAAATGCTTTTGGTATACCTACAGTAGGTGGCGAAGTATACTTTGACGACTGTTACGAGCATAATATTTTAGTTAATGCCATGAGTGTTGGCGTAATGCCGCATGGAAAAATGGTAAGTGCTGGAGCAGGAGAACCTGGAAATCCTATTTTTATTTTTGGTTCTGCCACAGGAAAAGACGGCATACATGGTGCTGCATTTGCTAGTAAAGACATGAGTGAGGATAGCGTGAATGACTTACCTAGTGTTCAGGTTGGAGATCCTTTTGTTGAAAAACTTATTCTTGAAACTAGCATGGAAATTATTGAAACGGGAGCGGTTGTTGGAATGCAAGATATGGGAGCGGCTGGAATTACATGTTCAACGAGCGAAATGAGCGCAAAAACAGATGTTGGAATGGATATTCATTTAGATAAAGTTCCGATGCGCCAAGCAGATATGAAAGATTGGGAATTACTGCTGAGTGAGAGCCAAGAGCGCATGTTAGTTATTGTGAAGAAAGGAATGGAGGATAAGGTTACCACTATTTTTGATAAGTGGGATTTAGCTTATGCAGAAATAGGAATTGTAACAGATACTAAAAATGTTAGA
>JAURQA010000044.1 GCA_030836345.1 Bacteroidota bacterium | reverse complement strand
GTCAATGGGGGCTGGTGGTGGAACAATGGAGGAATTAGTCTTTTTACCGTGAATTCCAATGAACAATTGGTACAGGATGCCAATATTTTAATACCTACAGGAACGGACTACCCATCTAACTTTATTAATGTTGTTGTGCCAAAAATAGGTAAGGATAGCTTATATGTAGATGGGCAATTAATATTATCCAGTCAATTAAAACCAATTATTAATGGAGACTATTTCTTTTTTCAGGATTCCGCAAGCCAAGGAACCATTCGAGTAATAAATAAATATGGTTTTTTAGCGTATGCCTACGGTCGTGGAAAGTTTGGGGGATACGCCTATAATGCGAGTAGTGGCTTAAATAGCCTCAAGCGAGTAATTGAAGCCAAAACATACACCAGTTGCGATTCAGGATTTCTAATAGCCGTTAAAAGCACAGGTGTGCCTGCAACCAATTTTTCTTGGACATGGAAAGGACTTGAAAAAGACACGGGTTTAAACACCATTTTTTATTCTAAAACTCCCGGAGTTTTCCCTCTTCAATTAAAATATAAGTTAGAAGGAAAAAATAGATATGATTCTGTTGAAATAAATGTAATTATAAAACCAAATGGAGCCTACTCCTTTATTCCCAAAAAGGAGGTGAAAATCTGTAAAAAAGATTATAGATTAGAGCTTCCATACGCTGCAATTCTCTCTTATCTCTGGAGCGATGGAGATACCAATCGGATTAAAGTGTTTAATACTAACGGGGACTTTACGCTGAAAATATCTAACCGTCAAACAGAGTGTAAAATCTATGACACCATTAAGGTTCGTTTTTTTGACACCATAAAAGCGAAGATAAAAATGACCTTGAAAAGTCAATGTCCTGGAATTCCAATTTACCTTGAAAATACATCTGTTTATGGTTTAAAAGATAGTATTGTCAAATACCAATGGTATGTGGATGGACAAAAAGCGGGAACCAAGGAGAATGATACGGTACCTTACGCTTATCCTGGAAATTATGTCTTTAAATTGCATATAGAGAACAAAGCGGGATGTGTGGATAGCGCATTTCAGACTACATATATTTCTGATATACCTACACTTATTGCTGGAACAAAAGTGCTCGATTCCTGCGTAGGAACCAGTAATATTCGATTTAATAGTCAAAGCAGATTAAGTGAGGGAAAAATCGTGGCCTATCGCTGGATATTTAGTGATGGAGATACCACTCATGATTGGCGGCAGACCATTAGAAATTTTAAAACTGCCGGAACAATTTCCTATCAGTTTGCCGCTTATACAGAGCAAGGCTGTGCAGATACAACTCCGGTTCAAACAGTTGAAATTTACAAAGGACCGAACCCCAGTTTCACCATTCCAGATAGTATTGCTTGCCTAGATGGAAATTATTTTGATATTGTCAACACTACAAAAAATAAAACCAAGAAAAAACGTTACGTTTGGATGTGGGGCAACGGGGCCGGTAGTTCCGAAACGGATCCTGGCTCTGTGCGCTATTTTGATACGGGAAAGTACATCATTCGCTTGGTCGGGATTGACTCTGCAACCCTCTGTGGTGGAGATACATTAGATAGAGTGGTGCGTGTACTAAATACCCCAATTGCTAAAATTTATGTAGATAGCTTCAATTATTGTAGTAATAGAAATTACTATAAGCTCACGGATAATTCCATATCCGAAGATGTGATCAACAAACAGACTTTTTGGAATTGGAGTGATGGCTCGCGAGATACAAGTTCTGGAAGTATTCTAAAGTCATTTGATACAGCGGGAAGCTATATTTTGTGGATGACCCACAGCATTGGGAAAGGCTGTGTAGATTCTGTAAAAAAGAGACTGGTTGTTTTTCAATCTCCTACGGCAGGAATGCAAGTTAGTGATAGTTCTGTTTGCCAGCCAAATGAATTCATCCATGTGAAAAATAATTCCATATTGAACGGGTTTGCCAATCATACATGGGAAATCCAAAATAAAAACACCTCTGCTATTGATTTAGGAAGAGTAACCGAATTGGACACTGGGTTAAATAGAATTTCACTAATTGTTCATGAACCCTTGTACGATTGTGCAGATACCGCATATCGTTACATTCGGATATATGCAGATCCTAAGGTAACCATTCAATCCTTAGACTCTGAAATGTGCTTCCCTAATGGGAGTTTTATCTTTAAGGATAGTACAGGCTTAACCTTTGATGATAAGGTTCACAGATTTTGGCAAATCGGTTCCGATAGTTTTCAACGTTTTCCCTTTTCTTATATTCCTCAAAAAAGTGGCAAAACGGAAGTAAAACTTATCTATTCAGTAAAAAACACTTGCTGGGATACTGCTGTGGCTCAGGTCCAAGTGCTTCATGAATTAGACTCATTAAACCTGCGTTCTGATAGGTATAAAACCTGTTTGCCGGCTTCCTTTAATTTTAGTGTAAGCCCTTCTACAGGGACACCTTGGCAATTCGATTGGTCTAGTGAAAATACAAATACATTAGGAAGCTCGAATTATACAAAGACTTATCTAAGTACAGGGCTTAAAAAAATGAGTGTTACTGCAGCGAATGGAAGCTGTGTACTTAAAGATTCCATTACAGTAGAAGCCTTAGATAAGCCAATTGTTAGTATTGTTGCAAACACAGGTCTAGAGCACTGTTTTAAACAACAAAAATTCGACATAGAAGCCTCAACAACATTGGCAACCCAACCCATTATTTACGAGTGGCTAGTCCCACAAAATACATTCACCAATCAATCAAATATACAACCCAAATTTGCAGATGACGGCAGTTACCAGATAAATCTTCTGATAAAAGATTCTAATAATTGCGCTGATACAGCTACCGCATTTTTAACAGTACTTGAGTCACCAACGATAGCATTAGAAAGAGATAGTGCATGTATTGGAACAAAGAAAAATATACTCTTTAATTTGAAGCCTACGGCCTTTGCAGTAAAAAATTATGCTTGG
>JAURQA010000043.1 GCA_030836345.1 Bacteroidota bacterium | reverse complement strand
TATTAGGCATGAATAAAAGGGAGATTAAATCTAAACTAGAAGAGATTGTAGACTTTAGTGGTGTGCGTCAATACATAGATACTCCAGTAAAAAGGTACAGTAGTGGCATGCAAGTTCGTTTGGCATTTGCCGTTGCAGCTCACTTAGAGCCAGATATTATGATTGTGGATGAGGTGCTTGCTGTAGGAGATGCAGATTTCCAGGAGAAATGCATTGGTAAAATGAAAACAGTAAGCGGTGAGGGTCGGACGGTTTTGTTTGTAAGCCACAGTATGGGAACCATTCGAAGTCTTTGTACCAGAGGTATTCTTTTGCAGAACGGACAAATGACTTTTGATGGAAGTGTTGAAGACTGTATTGATGGATATTTGAAATCTGCCATGATTTTAGGAGAGGATGGCTCCGTTCCTGAGGGAATGAGTCAAATGAACAATGGCATGGGACGCATAACCAAAGTGGGGATGTTCAATGAAGATGGAAACATCGACCGCATTGCCAGATTTAAAAATAATCTACCCATATCCGTTTCTTTTGATAGTCAAACCTATGCTGGTCCTATTCTTGTGGGTATACAAATTAAAAATGTTCACAATGACAAAATTGTAGATTATGTAAATAGCTACGATAATGCCATCTTAAATATTGAAAAAGGGATAAACCAATTAGAAATAGAATTAAACAATCCATTTTTACCTGGTAAATATTATATGGATGTTACCGTGGCCCTACCCAATGGAGAGGCAATTGACGCCTTGGAAAATGCCGTTGAGTTTACCGTGAGTAATTTGGGAGCAACACCAGAGTTAAATTATAATTCGCCAGTCGTAAATGCATATATCTCGGGTAAAGCCCATTGGTTAATGAAATAAATTAAGAAAGATGAAAATAGATCAAATAGTTGAAAACCTTAACTTTAAGGGAGTCAGTAAAATAGGGCAAATTCTTACTTCACAGGAAATTAATTTTTTAAAACAGGATATCATCACTTTAAAACGAGAGGATATTAAAACGAACAGTAAAAAAAGTTTAATGGAGAAATTTTCCCTAGAAACAGTGAGTGATCTAGGCCGTTTTGGACGTGAGTACTACCAGTTATTAGAAAACACGAGAATTAATGAGGTGGTTAATCACTGCTTAAATGATAAAGCAGTGGTTCATTCATACAATGCCATAGTATTAGATAAATCTGATGTTAGCAAAATGGTTGGTCATAGATTTCATAGGGATATGCCTTGGTTTCCTTCATGTCGAACCAGCTTAATCATAATGATTCCTTTGGTAGATTATGGTCCTGATAATGGCTCTACTCAGTTTGTGCCAGGAACACATTTATTTAAAGATATGCCTTCTGAAGAGTTTATGAATGAGAATATTTTGAGCAGTGAGGGTAAAGCTGGAGAGGCCTTTGTGGTAGATAGCACTTTATGGCATAAAGCAGGGAATAATATCAGCGGAGATGAAAGACCTATGATTGTGATCAAATATACCATAGCACCCTTTAAGCAGCAAATTGACTTCTGTCTTAGCAACCCTAATTTGGCTCAGGCTAGCGAGCTGATTAAGCAAAGACTTGGATGGAATGTTAGAGTTCCATTTGACTTTGAAGAAAACAGGGATTGGAATCAAGAAACAAGAAAATTCAAAAGTGGTCAATATGATATGAACAACACCTATATTAAATAATGAAAATACCATTTTCCCCTCCTTATATTGATGAAGACGTAATTTCTGAGGTAGTAGATAGCCTTAAATCAGGCTGGATAACTACTGGACCTAAGGTAAGAGACCTAGAAAAAGAAGTAGCCAAATTATCAGGAGTAGAATATGTAGCTTGCATAAATAGCTGGACTTCAGGAGCAACGCTTATTTTAAAATGGTTTAATATTGGCCCGGGTGATGAGGTTATTTTACCAGCCTACACCTATGCTGCAACTGCCCTTGTGGTGCTGCACGCAGGTGCTAAACCAGTAATGGTAGATGTAAACGATGATTTTACCATTAATAGTGATGAAGTGGCTAAAGCCATTACAGCTAAAACAAAGGCCATTTTTAGTGTCGATTTTGCTGGTTATCCATGCAACTACGACCAACTAAATGCTGTTATAGAATCAAAAAAAGAACTATTTCAAGCAAATAGTGACGAACAAAACAAACTAAATAGGATTTTATTAATTAGTGATGCAGCCCATTCTATAGGGGCCAAAGTACAGGGAAAACCAGTGGCGGTATTCTCAGATATTTGTATTTATTCTTTTCATGCCGTTAAGAATTTAACCACTGCAGAGGGTGGAGCTATCTGTGTAAACCTGCCTCAACCTTTTAATCAAGAAGAAGAGTATAAATGGTTAAAACTAAACTCGCTAAATGGACAAACTAAGGATGCCTTTGCTAAATCACAGGCGGGATCATGGCGATACGATATTGTTAGCCAAGGATTAAAAATTAATATGCCTGATATTTCAGCAGCCATTGGATTAGCGCAACTAAGAAAATATGATGGCACTCTTCTACCCAAAAGAAGGGAAATTTATAAGCTATATAATTCAAAATTTGGGAAGTATGACTGGTTTCAATCGCCCCCTTTCGATGAAGACAATAGGAGCACATCGGCACATTTATTTCCTTTGAGAATAAAAGGAATTACCGAGGAGATGAGAGATGAGATTATACAATTAATCTCCAAAAAAGATATATCGGTGAATGTACATTTTATTCCGCTTCCTATGTTGAGTTTATTTAAAAATAAAGGATATAATATTAAGGCATACCCAAGAACCTATAATAATTACTCTAGGGAAATTTCATTACCTATTTACCCTCAATTAGGTGAAAAAGAAGTGGATTTTATTGTTGAAACTATAGTAGAGTCAGTAAATAAAGTCATTAAATAATTTGCGCCAATCCACAACCAATATTAATCAAATCTTTCATTCCAAATGGTTTACTTTAGCCGTAGATTTTGGAATTGTTTTAGCTTTTTCTTTA
>JAURQA010000042.1 GCA_030836345.1 Bacteroidota bacterium | reverse complement strand
GAAGTTTGCATGCACAGGAGATTGATTTTAATGATGTGCGTACCTCACTGCAAGCCTTGTATGCCATTTACGACAATTGCAATAGTTTGCACACCAATGCCTATGATGAGGCCATTACAACTCCAACGGAGGAGAGTGTGAGACGCGCCATGGCTATACAACTCATTATTAACAGAGAATTAGGTTTAACAAAAAATGAAAATCCATTACAGGGTTCGTTTATCATTGAAGAGCTGACAAATTTAGTAGAAGAAGCCGTTCTTTCAGAGTTTGATAGAATTACAGAGCGCGGCGGAGTGCTTGGTGCCATGGAAAATATGTACCAGCGAAGCAAAATTCAGGAAGAGAGTTTGTACTATGAAACGCTAAAGCACAGTGGAGAAATGCCAATTATTGGTGTTAATACCTTTTTGAGTAGCAAAGGCTCTCCCACTATTTTGCCGCAGGAGGTTATACGAGCCACGGAAGATGAAAAGCAATTTCAGATTGATATGCTGGCCAAGCTTCATGACAGAAATTCTGATTTAATTGATAAAGGCATTTCTGATTTGCAAACAGCAGCTATAAACAATGATAACCTTTTTACAGAACTGATGGAGTTAAGCAAATATTGCAGTTTAGGACAAATAACCGAATCCTTATTTGCTGTAGGTGGCCAATACAGAAGAAATATGTAAGGGATTTGAAGTGAGCTTATCTCTAAATTTATCCCTTCTATTGGGTCAGGCATTAAAAAAGCCTATTCTTCGTCTGGCTCTGCATATACAGGTGTAATTTGACCATCTCCTTGACCAAAATCATAATCCTTCGCATTTAGGCGAATGTACCTTCCTTTTCTGTTTAATTCATATACATCGTACTCCCCATTGGGAATATTGTATCTCACGTCACCAGCTACCTCGGGATAGGAGGGTTTTAACTGGTCCATAATAATTGAGCTTGTCTTACCGATCTCCAAGAAACGCAAGGTCTGGTATACCTCTCCATTGGCTTCCATTATCACTCTATACTCGTTATCTGGATCCCAATCGCCTTCTCTGAACATTTCATACCCAAACCTGGGGCCTTCTTTTGTGAAGGTGAGTACATCGATCACCTTGCGATTGATGGCAGCATCCGCCCCGTCAAAACCTAAGAGAATGTATTTGGTCTTACGGCACCAATGATTAAGTGCTTTCGTCTGATAATAGAGAGCTCCAAACCAATCATCGGGAAATAACTGTTCATCCAAAACAGTTTTATCGTATGAAATGGATGTATCTTTCATCATTTCTATTCCGAACTGCTTTCTTTTTAGCTTGTATTGAAGAATCCCGTAATGAATAAACTTCCCATTTTTAAGGACTGCATTAAAGCTGAATAATTTAAATTTTTTATCCTTAGGCATCACAATGGATACAGTTCTTGATCGGAGTGAATCAAAGGCATAATTGAACGACCCTGGTTCTTCTAATACTTCAGCTAACTGCGTCCATAAGTACTCAGCAGAGTTCCTTCTTACGGAATCAGAACTTGCACGATTTATTAGTAATGCGGTATCCTTAACTCTATTCTCAAAGTCAATAAAATAACTGTACCTATCCTGGGCAGAAAGATTGTGTAGCAATGTACCTAAAGCAAATAGAATGGCTTTTTGCATAAATAGTAAACGCAAATATGCGTTCAAAAATTTTATAGCAGCCCACTAAAAATCAGGATTCCACTAAACCAAACAGTTCAAGAGATCAACTAATCCATAACTGCAGCTAATGCCCCCTTGCACCTAAATCTGAATGCTACATTGCAAAAAGAAATGAATTTGGGCTTGCTCTCATCTATCCATAAGTCCAAGTAATTGAACATGTGTAAAAGGCAAATGGGAATAGCCAAGGAGTCAAAATAGCTTTGTACTAATGAAAAATGGAATCATTCTGCTTTGCATCCTGCTTGTAACCTCTTGTGTTTCAAAGAAAGAATTTGCCGCACTTGAAGCGGACAAAGCAAAAATTGAAGCTTTATTAGCAAAAAAATCAAAGGCCTGTGATGAAGAGGAAATCACTCTTATTGGAAGAATTACAGAATTAGAGGGAGAAATTGCCAGCCAAGATATGCGTATTGTTAATTTAAATGACAGCATCCGCATATTAAGGAATACCATTGCTGAGGAGGATGCTTATATAAAAAGCTTAGGTGACAAACTGGATGAGCAGAATACCCTTTTAGCTGAACAACTCACGTCTAAAAATCAAACCTTGCAGAACAAGGAACTCCAATTAAATGAGGCTTTGGCCAAAGTAGTTAGAGAAAGAGAGGAGCTTTCCATTTTAAGAGCTGAATTAAATAGCCAAAACAGTAGAATAAAAGCCCTTGAATTAGAACTTAGTTCAAAAGATAGTGCAGCAAATGCACTAAAACAGCTGATTCAAAATGCACTAGCCGGTTTCAGCGATCTTGATATTAGTGTGGAAGAACGCAATGGAAGAGTGTATTTAAGTTTAAGCAATCAATTGCTCTTTCCTAGTGGAAGTGTTGCAGTAAATGCGAAAGGAAAAGAGGCCTTATTAAAAATTACAAGCGCCTTGGTTAAACAAAAAGATATTTCATACATGGTGGAGGGGCATACAGATAACCAACCCATGAATAGTAAAGTGATGAAAGATAATTGGGATTTAAGTGTTTTAAGAGCAACCAGTATTGTTCGCTTACTCACGGAAGAAGGAGGATTAAATGCAAAACAAGTGGTGGCATCAGGCAGAGGAGAGACCATGCCTATTGCAAGTAACGACAGTGTTGACGGGAGGGCAAAAAACAGACGCACTGAAATTATACTCACTCCAAAGATTGAAAAAATAATGGAAATTCTAAACCAAAATTGATTGAGTTTAGCCATTTATGTCATAGAGAACAAAGCGAATAAAGACATTGATTCCCTTTGTGAAACCTACCTAAAGCGAATAAAAAACTACCATAAAGTTGTCCTGCACAAGTTGCCAGCTGCGAGGGTAAAAGACCCAGAGGCTCAAAAAATCAAGGAATCTGATTCCATTGAAGCTAAAATTAAACCGGGAGATACATTAATTCTTTGTGATGAACTTGGCAAAGAATTTACAAGCAAGCAATTCTCACACTATTTAGAAAAGGAATTCAGTCAGTTAAGAGGTCGAGTAATATTCGCCATAGGAGGCGCCTACGGTTTTACTGAGGAATTAAAAAAGAAACATACCAGTCTTAAGTTAAGTCAGTTTGTGTTTCCACATCACCTGGCTCGACTAGTATTGGTAGAGCAAATATATCGGGCCATAAGTATTCAAAGAAATATGCCTTACCACCACGAATAGATAACCGCTTGTTATTAATAAGCTTATAATTTAGATTTTTCTCGCGCCTCATCCATTATTTTATCTGCCTTTACTTTGGCTTCATTTTCTAATTTATCTCCCTTTTTAGAGCTTTCCTCTTCAATTTGAGTGGCCTTTTTATTCCCTTGATTTTGAACCTCAGAAATCTGTGAAATCGCCTTCTTATTTATATCATCTACTCGCCGATCGTACTTCTTTTTAATTTTACTAGCCTCAAGCGCAGCTTTTTCTTTTATCTTTTCTCCTGCTTTTTTTGAGGCCATTGACGCAATGGGACCTTTCCTAGCAGCTTGAGCAAGTAAATCGTCTACTTCCTTGTTTGCTTTTGCAATGATCCTTTCCTTTTCGAGATCGCCCTCTTTCTTTAAATTAAGGGAGCGATCCTTGGCCTCCTTCCGGAGTTTATCTGTTTCTTTTGCCGTTACTTTACGTATGGAATCAGCCGATTTTTTACCTACAGATCGTATCTGATCTGCCCGTCTTTTGGCTTCAGATTTTAGTTGGTCTGCTTTAATTTGCGCTTTGGCCAAATAGGCTTCAATTTTTTTATTCCCTTCTTCCTTAGCCTTTTCAATCACTTGAGTTTTTAGAGGGTCAAGTACTGAGTTTTTTATACTGTGTAAAGATACTTTCACATCTGGTTTTAAAAATGTACCTGTAATACCCAAATCTACTGGAATAGTTTTAGCCATTTCTAAATCCCAATTTTTAGCTGCCGCCAAATTCTTCCAACTACTAAGAACATCATTGGACTTCCCAAACAACTCCCGTGGTATAGAAATTCTGCCCCCATAATCAATAGATGTATTCAGATTAGAACTGCCGCTTAACTTCATCATTGCCCCTTTACCTAGGTTTAACTTTACACTATCAAGCGTCCTTAAAACTCCGTTACTAATCTTAAATCGGATGCTACCATTCTTTAATTCAATATTTTTAAGCGGGTCAATTTTAAGTACTTCGCCTATTTTAGTTAACACATCTAATTTGGTAATTACTGCATCACTAATACTCAAGTCAGCATTCATGCTCATGCTATTATAATGGGGTTGCATACCCTCATCGAGTGTGCTACTCATCTCAATTTTACCATCAAAAATACCATTTGCTACCTTACCTAAATTTGAAAACTCCCTCATAAAAGGGAAATATTCAAAGCTTTTTTTAATATCAAATTTGGTCAACGATGTGTTCAGTTCCGTATATGGACTCTGAATATTTTTGGAATCATATACCCCGTCAAGTATAATACTCCCACCTGCTAGAGATGCTGCAACATTCTCAAATTTTATAGCAGCATCAACCACATGTAAATTTCCCTTTACATTCTCTAATACGAAATTATCATAAATGAGTTTCTGCACATCTGCCGACATTTTCCAATCGATATTTTCCGGCAATACAATCATGCTCAAAGTATTAGAATCACTCGGCAATGGATCTGTATTTTGAGCTTCATTTGCAGACATGAAATCATTGGCATTTAAATACCTACTTTTCAAATCTAGATTGCCTTTTAATGTCTCTCCAGCAAATAAGTAAGCTAAGTAATTATCCACCCTCCCATTCATTTCAAAATCGTTGCGGCCAAGGTTTCCTTGAGCATTTTCTACAGTTGCGTACCTTGGACTTATGCTAAAATTTACTGTCTTTAAAACGACTCCTACAGGATCCGAAGAATTGCTAAACTTAACATTATTGGCTTTCAGAAAGCCTTTAGCGTCTAAATCTTGGTAATAATTATCTGATGGTTGAACATAGCCTTTTACTTGCGTATTTAAACCAATAATTCCTTCTAAAACAGTCCCCTCTTCCAAAGGAATAAAGCCTTTCATATTACCTAAATCAATATCTCCTTTGAGCTCGGCATCCACATAGGGGTTGCTGATAGGCGTCTTAAAGAGCAGTCTTCCATCTACCAAGTCTCCTCCTATATTCGCTTTTAATTTGCTGATATTTAGGATGGTATTATCCGGTATTCCATTAGAGTTAACATAGGACAAATCAATAAAAACATCCTTCACATTCCTTGGTAGGTCAGGATAACTAAACGAGCCATTATTAATATTTAACTGAATATCTGTTTTGGGCAAATGATCATCGGTCATCTTACCAACCATGCTTCCTCTTAAGCCCATTGTGCCCTCGGCTTTCAGGTTTTCAAAATCATTTTGATAGATACCTGGAACCATAGAAAGAAAGTTTTTAAAGGTGTTTTCCATTGCATTAAACCTCAAATCCATTTCCATTTCCTTTTCGTTCATCTGAACAAATCCATCGGAATGTAGCTTAAGGTTATTGACCTGAATCTCATCACTATCCCAATTTATCTTAACTAAGGGAATATTCATCCCCATGCTTATTTTAGTTTGAATGACTGCCTTATAAACCCACGGAATTCCTCCATATTCTAGGGTAAGTTCAGATGCATGGAGATCATTTTGCAGTATAAACTCATCTTGGGTAAAATCCCCTTTTCCCTCATAGTTGAGTCCGTTAATTACCGTCAGAAAACCCATTGAATAATCCGTATACGCCAATCGACCATTTTCAATTTCTACCCCTTGCAAATTAAAAGCAAACGTAGTTTCTGCAGTATCTACACGAGTAGTATCCGTTTGCCAAATTTCCCAATTTGGTTTGCCATCTCTTAACACTTTAGCACGTATTTCTGGCTCCTTAAGTGCAAGCCTACTTACATTTATCTGATCACTAAAAACAGATTTAATATTGAAAGTTGTCGTAAAAAATGGAAGAAAAGCAAGCGTATCTCCTGCAAAACTATCTCTGCCAACAATGCTAATATTTGCAAGGGTAAGGGATACATTAGGAAAGCTTTTTAAGAAGCTTAATGAAGTGAGATCCTCATCAAAATTCACATCTGCTACTAACTGTTCATTGATGAACTCTTTACTGGCATCTATCAGTTTTTGTTTAAAGATGAACGGAGCGATAAGCAGTAATAAAATTACTGATAAAGCGCTGATAAAAGTGTATTTAAATATTTTTTTCACAACTATATTATGGATTTACAAAGATACAAGGGAGTCAAACACAATTTCGCTAATTTTGTAACATGGAAGTCTACTGGTGGGCAGAAATAATGACTATTATCACTATACCCATTTATGGAGTTACCATATTGGCCGAAATCCTTATTTCACATTACCAAAGTCAAAAACTATACCAAGGCAAAGACACCTTTAATAACGTTTTTTTTACTGTGCTCAATTTTGGAGTAGATATACTGGTTCGCGGTGGGTTTCTTTTCATCATGGCATTTGTATACCAATACAAGCTCATACACTGGGAAATGGCTATATGGCAACAAGTCTTATACTGGATTTTAGTTATTCTCCTTACCGATTTAGCATACTGGGTGGTTCATTGGCTAGGTCATATGGTGCGTCTTTTTTGGGCGGTTCATGTTATACATCATAGCAGCCAGGAGTTTAATATTACGATTGGTTTTAGAAGTTCTGTTTTTGAACCGTTGTACCGAGGGCTATTTTTTTTACCCTTAGCTCTATTGGGATTTTCTGCTGCAGATGTCATGCTGGCTTTTGCTATTCAGCAGCTCTATGGCTCTCTAATACATACCAAACTGATACACAAAATGGGAATTCTCGAATATTTTATGGTTACCCCATCTCATCACAGAGTTCATCATGGAAGCAACACTAAATATTTAGATAAAAATATGGGAATGATATTTATCTTCTGGGATAAAATTTTTAATACGTTTGAGCATGAAGATCCTAAGGAAGCAGTGATATATGGCTTAACTGAAAACTACTCCTTTACAAATCCTTTACGTATTCTATTTGCTGAATTTAAATTCATTTGGATGGATGTAAAAAAGGCCAAAGGAGCGCGGAATAAATGCATGTATATCTTTGGACCTCCGGGATGGAGCCACGATGGCAGCAGAAAGACTAGCAAACAGATGCAGGCGGAAGAAAAAATAAGAAAAATGGCCTAAAGAAGCCCTCTTGTCGCGTTAATCTGGCTTTAGATAGTTCGTTTCCTTGTTTAATTGGAACGAAATAAATTTAATGGTTCGACCCTCGGCAAGCCACATTTTTTCGTAATACGTTTGGATCTGCATCAACTCATTGATTTCTTCCTGCTCGTATACATTTGAAATATCTTCCAACACTCCTAGTTTATTTTGGGCAATGACTTCTTTGGTAAATTCATACATCAAATCACTATCCGTTTTTAGGTTCACGCTTCCATTTCCATTTAAAAGAGGGAGGTATGAATTTAAGAATTTGGGATGAGTCAGTCTCTTACGAGCCTTTTTCGGTTGCGGGTCGGGAAAGGTAATCCATATTTCTGAAACCTCACCCTTCTCAAAATAGTTCTCTATTGTATCGATATAAATCCTTAAAAAAGCAGCATTAGTTAAGCCTCTCTCTGCAATAGACTTACACCCTCTCCATAGCCTACTTCCCTTTATATCAACTCCAATGAAATTTTTATCTGGAAATTTTTCAGCCAAATTCACGGTATAATCCCCTTTACCACAGGCAAGCTCAAGAACAATGGGGTTTTCATTTTTAAAATACGCATTCCACTTTCCCTTCGTCTCATGATTCATATCTTTACTATGTGGGGATGAATCAAATTCTGCAAATTTTTGAAGTTTTCTAGCTCCCATATAAGTTGCAAAGATGCGCAAAATAATCCGCATTCAATTCATGCTCAAATAGCATAAATGTCTCTTATTTCTTACCAAAACATCCCAATTTAACTCATGCATTTGTACCTTTGTCCGTCTAATGATTTTAAACACAGAACTGTTATTAAACAGCTATGTAAATGGTTATTTTCCTATGGCAGATGCGGAAGATGGCAAAATATACTGGCATTCCCCAGAGTCAAGAGCCATTATTCCTTTAGACGGAACTGCTAAAATAAGAAAAAGTGTAAAACAACTTTATAGGAATCACACCTTTGATCTTTACATCAATCGAAATTTTAAAGAAGTGATGCATCAGTGTTTTAAAACAAGAGCAAAAGATACCTGGATTAACGATGAAATGTTAGAGGCATATGCGACTCTCCATGCCCAAGGGTTTGCCCATAGTTTTGAGGTATATGAGAAAGATGAACTGTTAGGTGGCTTATATGGTGTTTCTATTGGCAAGGCATTTTTTGGAGAAAGCATGTTTTTTAAAAGATCTGGTGCGAGTAAAATTGCATTTATGTTCCTTATTGAGTTCTTACAGGAAAAAGAATTTGCTCTTTTAGACTCACAATATCTAAATGATCATACTGCTTCTTTGGGGGCGATAGAAATT
>JAURQA010000041.1 GCA_030836345.1 Bacteroidota bacterium | reverse complement strand
CGGAATATCAAAATCCAGTACCTTTGTAAGGATGATTGAACTAACGAAGACCACATTTGAGGAAAAAATGGTGGAAAAGATTCAGTTAGCATTTCAAGAGTCGGAAGAACAAAATACAACTGTATAATGAATAAAATACAAGCTGCTATAACTGCTGTTGGTGGTTACGTACCAGAAACCAAGTTGACTAATTTTGATTTAGAAAAAATGGTTGATACCTCGGATGAGTGGATCCGATCGAGAACAGGTATTGTTGAAAGAAGAATTTTAAAGGAACCAGGCAAAGCTACCAGTCACATGGGAGCTACGGCTGTTCAAGCCATGCTTGAGAGAGAGAATATTGATCCTGAAGATATTGACTTAATTGTTGTAGGAACTGTAACAGGAGATTATATATTTCCAGCCACTGCAAATTTGATAGCCGACAAAGTAGGCGCAAAAAATGCCTGGGGCTTTGATGTCTCAGCGGCTTGTTCTGGATTTTTATTTGCCTTAAAAACAGGAGCCTCATTTATTGAATCTGGACAACATAAAAAAGTGATTGTTTGCGGAGTGGACAAAATGAGTGCAATCACAGATTATACGGATCGTAACACATGCATCATTTTTGGAGATGGGGCGGGCTGTGTTCTTCTAGAAGCCAATGAAGAGGGTTTTGGAATACAAGATTCTATTCTTCGTGTAGATGGCTCTGGAAGGGAATTTTTGTACCAAAAAGCGGGAGGAAGTTTACATCCGCCAACAGCTGAAACAATAGCAAATAAAGAACACTATGTTTACCAAGAGGGGAAAACAGTTTTTAAGTTTGCAGTAACTAAAATGGCTGATGTGAGCTATGAAATAATGCAAAAAAACGGGCTAACTAGCGATTCAGTCGACTGGCTTGCTCCGCACCAGGCTAACCTAAGAATTATTGATGCTACGGCTAACAGAATGGGAATTGATAAAGACAAAGTATTGGTAAATATCCAGAAATATGGCAATACAACCTCTGGTACTATTCCATTGTGCTTATGGGATTTCGAAAAGAAATTTAAAAAAGGCGACAACCTTATTCTATCGACCTTTGGTGGTGGTTTTACTTGGGGTAGTATTTATATCAAATGGGCCTATGACCCTAGCTAGCTTTTCTTAAAAATAGCCCGAAATAAATAATCGCTATTTATTTCTGCACCTCCTATAATTTCAGACTGTATTAATTCAAGTCCCATATTTTTGGAGAACGTTACTTGATCCGTGTTTTCCCTTTCGAAAACAGAACAGGTCAAATAGATAATTTGCGTACCTGGTTTTGCATTATTTGCGATGTTTGATAAGATAGCTTCTTGTTTAGAAACATATTTATCTAAATCTGATTGGCTAAAATAAAAAGCTCTATCCGGGCTTCTTCTCCAAGTACCACTACCGGAACATGGAGCATCAATAAGAATAACAGATGGACTTACTTCAGGCATCTCTGAGCTGGCATCAATTACTTTGGTTTGAGCGAATTGATTGAGTACCTGAGATCTTTTTTGCAGGTTACTTAAGCTTTTCTTGCGCACATCAGAAGAAATAATTTTTTCTGGGGAGTACAATCGCCCAATGGCAAATGTTTTTCCACCCGCACCAGCGCATGCATCCCAAACCGTATCTTCACTAGAGATAATTAAGTTCATGCAAGCTTCTAAGCTCCCACGATCCATTATTTGCAAATTCTTAAGTACAGGGTAATGAGCCTCTGATAACTGATTAGGAGATTCTATAATAATACCATGATCAATAAAATCAATATTATTCTTATTCAATTCCTCTTTAAGTTTTTCAATTTTCTTTCCATTACCGGTAACAAAAACAGGTGGTCTACTTTGAAACCAACGTCCCAATTCGTCCGTGCCAATTGTTGTCTTTAAGTCAAGATTTTTATATGGATTATATTCTGAAATTAATGATTCTCTGCTGCTCAGAGATGCATTTACCTCTCCAACTTGACCCCTCGTTAAGGCCGTTCTATTATAGAATCTAAAGAATCTAAAACATATCTCTCTATAGGCCTTTCGGTCTTTACTGCCCCAATTTTTATTTAACTTAAAAGTGCTTCTAAGGAAATTATCCAAAGGGATATCTCCTGTGTACTGAGTTAAAAGCTGAAACGCATTTTCAATTCTTCTGTAATCGTAACTCATTCTACTAATTCATTGTAATCGGAATAATGCTTGTAAAAAAACATTCCGTAATTGGAAATATTTCCATTGGGATCTGGCTTTAAAAGCAATCTATTTCGTATTCCTTGATAGATGCCTCCAGGCAGCAAATTGGAAAACTCAACACCATAAGTCATTAAACTATAAGCAAGATATATGGATTGATCGTATCCGATGCCCGCATATTTACTTGGAGAGCCGAGCTGATCTATCTTAAATTTTCTAAAAAACTGCTTTGAACTTGAATCCGTCCGATTGTAATGGTATAAATCTGGAAAAAGGACATTCTTAAAGAGGCTAAACTTTTTTGTTTTTTTATGAACATCAAAATGGGCTATACCATAAGAAACGTCTTTGTTCTTAAGCGCTCGCTCCATCGCTATTTGCATTGCTTTATTTGTAGATGAACTTATAATTATTACACTGTCATTTTGTTGAATCTCTCTACTCAGAACTGCATTGTTTAAAATCAGTGCATGTTTTCCCAGAGTCACACCTTTTCGCCTAAGTGATCTAGTTATTATTCGCGCTAATTTTTGGCTCTCATGGCTGATATCACCTGCAACATAAAACGAATGATTAGGGTACTTTTCTGTAATTTTGTCAATGACAGATTGGACCTTAATTTCGTCTGATGGGAAAAAGTTAATCACGGGATTACTATTGTACTCATTCTTAAAATAGCGGAGTGGAGAGACCAAAATTTGCCCTGTGGAGTCACAATAACGACTCATTTTTTTTAGAGCCTTTTCATATACTGGACCAACAATAATATCCATTTTTGCCAAATCACTGTGGTGTAGAATTTGATCAAAACTGACAGAATCTTTCAAATGGTCAAATGCATACAGATTAACTTTAAAGCCATCAATGCCTGCTTGTTTAACACCAAGCTTGAAACCAACATAGTAATCCAAAATAACTTCTGATAGCTTTCCACGTACTCCCTCGCTGTTAAAAGGAAGAACCAGAGCTATATTATACTCTTTACGCACATTCGCTTTTTTTCTACCTTCATTCCCATTTTGACCCAAAACAGAAACTGAAAGCAGAAGTAAAAAGCTTAATAATTTGAATTTCTTTATTCCCATTCTATCGTTGCTGGAGGTTTAGAGCTAATATCATATACCACTCTATTTACCCCTCTTACTTTGTTAATGATTTCATTGCTAATTTTACCCAAGAGTTCATAAGGTATATGGACCCAATCGGCCGTCATTCCATCTGTACTTGCCACTGCTCTCAAAGCAATAGTCTGCTCATAACTCCTTTCATCTCCCATGACTCCGACGCTTTTTACTGGAAGTAAGATGGCTCCGGCTTGCCATATCTTATCATACCAACCGGTTTCTTTCAAATTATTAATATAAATGGCATCAGCTAATTGAAGCATTTTTACTTTTTCCTCATTTACATCTCCTAAAATACGTATAGCCAAACCTGGCCCAGGAAAAGGATGCCTATTCAATATATTCTTGGGCAGTTCCATTTCTGCACCTACACGACGTACCTCATCTTTAAACAGATTTCTTAAAGGTTCCACTACCTTAAGGTTCATATGATCGGGCAATCCACCCACATTATGGTGACTTTTAATGGTTGCAGATGGTCCTTTCACACTGACGCTTTCAATTACATCTGGATAGATTGTTCCTTGAGCCAACCAATTTGCATTTTGGACCATTTTAGCTTCTTCATCAAATACATCTACAAAGATTTTGCCAATAATTTTTCGTTTGCCTTCTGGATCTGACTCCCCTATCAATGCATCATAAAAAAGAGACGATGAATCTACTCCCTTCACATTCAGGTTCAAGCTTTTGTATGCTTCTAAAACCTCGTCATATTCATTATGCCTAAGCAAGCCATTGTTAATAAAAATACAATGCAAATTATCGCCAATGGCTTTGGATAAAAGAAGAGCTGCAACCGAGCTATCTACTCCCCCACTTAAACCTAAAATCACTTTATCATTGCCCAATTGATTCTTCAATTCTGCCACTGTTTCAGAAACAAATGCTCCGGGAGTCCAATCTGCTTTCGCCTGGCAAATCGTTGAACAAAAGTTTCCTAGGAGTGTTAAGCCCTCATCGCTATGGTACACTTCCGGGTGAAACTGAATTCCAAAGGCTGTTGGATAATGAGTAAAACTAAAAGCCGCTACTGGTATCGTATCTGTTTTAGCTAAAACTTCTAAGCCCTCTGGCAATGTTGTAATTGTATCCCCATGACTCATCCAAACGGTGCTTTTTTCACTCATTCCTTTTGTTAAATCACTTTCAGTAGTGTTTTCTAACAAGGCTCTTCCATATTCTCTATGATCGCTATTGGATAAAACGCCTCCTAGTTGCTGAGCCATATACTGAGCTCCATAACAAACACCCAGAACAGGCTTGGTTTTAAGAATGTGATCCAAATCAATTTGTGGAGCATCTATATCATTCACTGAGCAAGGACTTCCAGACAAAATAACTCCTTTTGCATCCTCAATCACATTTATGTTTGTTGTATACGGAACAATTTCGCAATAATGGTTTAACTCTCTTAACTTACGAGCTATCAGTTGTGTATACTGTGAACCAAAATCAAAAATTACTATTTTATCGTGTATCATCTGTTGTTTACAAAAATAAGGAAACAAACGAGCCTTTGGATAAAAATATTTCTTTCAATTATGACAGCCTGCTGGAGTATGTTAAGTGCAACCATCTTTTTAAAGTTCTCTATGAAATAACTTAAAGATTTTGTGTTAAAAGTTCCATGCTTATACATCCACAAAGTACTTTATTCTATGTGATACCAGTAAAAAAACCTACTTTTGTATATAATGAATACGTATAAAGTAACTTTTAAGGGGACTAAGAATAAGAATTTTATAACTGAATTGCGTAAAAGCGTTGATGAATACTTTTCTAGTAACGGGATAAAGAAAACAGGTAATCAGAAATTATTTACTAAGACAATTATAATTACAGCTCTAGGTCCTATACTCTATGGTCTAGGCTTATGGAATGGATACAATGTTCTAAATGGTGCGGCGGCATTGCCTTTGGTTTTCACGTATGTCGCATTTTTAGTTTTGGGTTTATTTCATGCTTTAGCAGGATTTAATATCATGCACGATGCAAATCATGGAAGTTTTAGTAGCAATGCTAAGGTTAACTCGTGGATGGGTAATGTGATCAGCTTCATGGGAAGCCACGCACACATTTGGAAATACAAACACAATGTGGTTCATCACACCTACACTAATATCAACGAAATTGATGATGATATTGCAAAGTGGCCTATCATGAGAATGAGTCCTGACCAGGAAAGATTGAAACATCACAAATTACAAAGTATTTATATGTGGTTTCTATATGCTATTAGCACTATATACTGGATTTATGTAAACGATTTTGCTAAGTTTTTTACTGGCAAGATATTTACATCAACGATGCCAAAATTCCCAACTTCAGAAAAAGTAATTTTCTGGATAACGAAAGTGGCTTATTTTATTGTTTATGGAATCGTACCTGTTATTGCCTTAGGTTGGTTTCATGGCTTAATGGTACTTTTAACCCTTCATGTAATTTTAGGGGTTGCCATTAGTGTAGTATTTCAACTTGCACATTGCGTAGAGGAAGTAGATTTTGTCCCAGGAACATCTGAAGGACTTACTGAAGTGGGTGAAGAATGGGCTGTGCATCAAATTGCAACTACGGCAGATTTTAGCACAAAAAGTAAAATTTGGACGTGGTTATTGGGAGGCTTAAATTTTCAAGTAGAGCATCACTTATTCCCAAATATAAGTCATATACATTATCCTGATATTCACCAGATAGTTAAGAGAAAATGTGAGGAATTCAATATCACTTTTAATGAATACCCGACCTTTATGGCTGCATTGAGCTCTCATGTGAAGCACATGCATCAACTTGGGGTAGCCTAGATTTATCGCTTTTTTTTGGGGTTCTTCAGGTTAAATTGAATTGTTTCTTTATTCAAACTTTTTAGTGAAATAAGATCTTCTTACTACTTTTCCGCGGTGTAACATTCAACGCCTTGCATAAATGTGCTTTTTACTTTTGCTTTTCGAATGGCTTTCTCTGAAGCATTCATAAGATCCACATTGAGAACAACAAAATCTGCTAACTTTCCAATTTCTATGCTCCCTATTTTTGTTTCCATAAAGTTTGACTTAGCCGCCCAAATAGTCATGCCACGTAATGTTTCCATTCTAGTTAGGGCTTGAT
>JAURQA010000040.1 GCA_030836345.1 Bacteroidota bacterium | reverse complement strand
TTAAATTAATAAAAGATGAAGTAAAGGAGCTTAAGGAACTTTTACAGATTGCAATAAAATCGGCTGCTAAGAAAAGAGGTCCTGGCCGCCCACGCATACATCCTATAAAAACAGGTCCCAAACGTCCGGTTGGTAGGCCAAGGATACATCCTATTAAAACAGGTCCCAAACGTCCAGTGGGCCGCCCAAGAATTCACCCGGTTAAAACGGGTCCTAAGCGTCCAGTGGGTCGTCCAAGAATTCATCCAGTTAAAACGGGTCCCAAACGTCCCGTGGGCCGCCCAAGAATTCATCCGGTTGCAACGGGTCCGAAACGACCAGTGGGTAGGCCAAAAAAAACAGATAGCTAATATTTCTTAAGATAGAAGAAACCTTATGAAATATGCAAGAATCTATTTTTTTGCTGCATATCTTTTGAGAGAGTTGGACTAAATGACTTGAATGTGTCAAGCATTTGTTCATCATAAATCGGATTTATTTCAAAGTAAGCTTTTCCCTTGAAATTTTGCAATTCCATTTCCCTTGCTATTCTCTTGTAGAAAATTAGAGGATCTCCTGTTAATGTAAAAAGGGCTTTTTCTGGTTCAAAGTTTAACACTGTTTTTGACATCGTTGCTTTCTCAGATTCGTCAATATATGGAGGGTTAGAAACAAGAATGTTAATGTCTTTTAGGTCAAAATTTTCTTTCAAAACATCTACTTTTTTAAAAGTCAGTCTTGAACTTATTTTAAGTTGTCTCGCATTCAGCTGGGCAATTTTTATAGCTTTTGCGTCAATATCTAAGCCCAATGCGTTCCATTGAGGTCTGTTTTTTAATAGAATTAACGGAATGCATCCGGATCCAGTCCCAATATCAAGTACATTTAAAGCGCTCCCTTTATTTTCTTCCAAAATAAGGTGTACTAACTCTTCTGTTTCTGATCTTGGAATGAGCGTATGTTCATTTACTTTTATATCTACATTATAAAAGGGGGCTAGCCCCAAAACATATTGTAGTGGCTTTTGTGTATTTAGTGCGATGAGTTGTTTTTCTATTTCTGCTATTATCTTATTCTCAAGGGTTAAGTCAGGCCAATATCCATTGGAATGTACTTTGTGGAAATGAAGTAGTTCTTTAAAAATAGCTTGGTGTTCTTCTTTGGGATGTCCGCTTAAACGCTGACTAAACTGAATAAAGTAATCGGATGCTAGCATTATTGCCTTTTTAAAATTGTAAAAACGAGTTTTGCCCTTTCTATAGACCCGTCATTCGCAATAGCTTCAACAAGGGCAATGTAATTACCCATGGGTGCCTTGCCATTATTGAAAACACCGTCCCATTCTATGATATCGCCTCGTCCCAGTAATTGTTGAGATTTTACTTTACTCATGAGCTGTCCATATTCGTTAAAAATGGTAAGGTTGATGGCTGCCGGTAGCTTTTGACTATTTATTTTTATCAATAACTTATCTTCCCACCCATCGCCATCTGGGCTAATAGTTTTGGATAATAAGGTAGCAAACGAAGAGGAGCTAGGAATATTTCTGAACTGGGAATTTTTGTATCCTGGAGTTCCATAATTTACTTTATAAGAAGCGCTGCTCCAGTGTTCATTCGCGGTATCCAAGTGACTTCGTTCTAAGCTGACACCGTCCTCATCTACTAAAAGTTCAAAATGTAGGTTATCTTCATAATAAAAGGAGTGTAGTTTAAGGTTGGTTTTAGATATGAGCAAAACGGTACCTTTATCATTTGAATAGGTAGGCATTTCATCTATTTCAGTAACTGATGCAGATGAGGGAGGGTTATACTGGCTTAATGTGTTTAATTTACTAGTAGTAACAGCTAAATAGGACTGGGGCAAAATAGTAAGCGGGCTTGTGTAGATCTGAAATGCATCCTTGATACTTCCATCATCATTCGCATTCGCAATAAAAACTTCTTGCAAGTCAATAATTTTATTGCTGCGGTTGTAGATTTCTACATAATCATCATCATTGTTCTTGGGATTAAATAATATTTCGTTGACGATTAAATCCCAGGGATTGAGTTCTTTTTCTGTTTTTTCCCCAAATTGGACAATGGTCTTTGATAGGTTTCTTCCATCACAACTTTTAAAACCAATGAGTTCTAAATCATGGATAACATCTGGAACTAAGGGAAAAGAGGAGCTCAGGATTAATTCCGATCCATTAACGCTTAGGATATCTAAATCCACTCCTACATCAGAAATTTTTGCTATACAACTGGAGCAATCTGAACTATTTTCGTTAAACAACACATGAATTTTTCCGTCATTCACAAAGGTACTTTCAATGGTAAAATTTGTCTCAATGACGGTGGATCCATTTACCGTGTTTAAAGTTCCTGGGCTCCCTCCGGAATTTTGGTTCGAGGTCCAATTATTTGCACCCAAACAAAACTTCTGAGTATCAATCATTTCTAAGCTCCACCCACCTTGCTTTTTTAGTGCATTTTCATGCCAATCGGATTTGTAATTTACTTGGTGAATGACATTTCCCGATGCAGTTTTTATGGATATTTGATCTCCATCATTATTTAAACTAGGAAAACTGGAGAGCGGAATCCATTGGCCGTATCTACTCATGGTATCATCCTCATGAGAGAGAATTGCATATGAAAAAGGTTTTAGGCTAATCTCGGGCATATCAACTGTATTTGTTGCATCCGAGAAAGTGTACTGCGAAAGATCTATATATTTTGCGCTTCGATTGTATATTTCTACATATTCATTATTGGGCAGGCCGCTAACAACTGGGGATGGAATGCTCATGATTTCTGTAAGAATGATATCTCCAAATAAGGCTGAGTCAAATTGAATATTGAACCAATTATACCTTGAAAGTGATGTTCGATTCCCTGATAAATCTTCGATATCTTTTAATTCTACGGATACAGATTTGTTTTTAGGAAGGGGATTTGAAAAACGAGCCTTAAGGCTGCTGCTCGGGAATGAGTTGAGAATATTCTCGGCGGATACTCCATTTATTGTAAGTTGTAGATTTCCAATGCTTTTTATAGGTTCGGTTAGGCGAATTTCAATATCTGTATTATTTATAGCACTTGCTGACACTATTTGCGGTGGTGTTTTATCGACAGGCGGTTGACCAACAAAAAAATTATCGAAATAATGTTTACCTGCATTCGATTTACTTTGCTTTATAAAAGCCCCAAAATAGGTTGATAAGTTAGCCGCATTGTCTGAGTAGGAGCCTTCTTTACTATACGAAACGGTTCCCGATGGTTTTTGATATAAGTGCCAAGAGTCTTTTTTATACTCAACAGAAACGTCAAAGGCACTACTGCTTTTATCTAGTAAATCATCTGTTCCAGATATTATCTCGGTAGAGATTCCGTTCGATAACCGATAGAGGCTAATTTCATCTTTAGTATTTCCAATTTTGACGTAGTACCCATTTTGTGAATTCTCTACCAATGAATCGGAACTTAGAAATACATGTACGTAGTTGGCTGAAGATGGGTTGAAGCTAAGTTTGAAGCTAAAATTCCAAATGGAAATATTTGAACCTAAAAGGGTGCTTATTCCAAAACTAGTAGCATCCTCCTTGTTGCTTCTTAATTCTGAATCATCTATGATGAAATCCCCAGAAACAGATGTCCATGAGGGATTAGCGCTAAAATTACCATCATTAAAACTATCGGTGAATTGACCAAAAATAGGGGACAGGTAAAGGATGGAGATTAGCGGTAGTAGAATGCGCGGCATACTCTACGAAAATAGTTATTCTAAGGGGTAAAGCAAAGCAACTAAATGTCTCTTCCCTTCCATTCTGCTTTTCCAATTAAGACATGAATAAAAACAAGGGGAATAATGAGTATTTGGAACACACTACTTAGCAGTGCATAGGCATAGTCAATTTTGATTTGGAAGAACGGTTTGATCGCAATAAACCAAGTTAAATCTATGGTGACTTTTGCACCTAGAACAAGTGTTAGAGGAAGGTATTGATTGTTGCAAATGGCGAGGATGGATAGGGTTAAATATGCAATGAATAGCAGTTGACTGATCAGGTATTTTTTGATTAAGCCATTGGGATATTCTTTCACCTTCTTACCCCAACGAATACGCTGGTGGATAAACGATTTCCAAGTGGGCATGGATTGAGAGTAGACCATCGCATTTCTTGAACTTAAAGCAGCTATTTTAGCACCTGTTTTCATAAATAAATGCATTAAAAATTCGTCGTCTCCACCGGCATGGGCTTTATTGCTTGAATAGCCGCCAAGAGATAAAAATAAATCTCGTTTGAATCCAAAGTTTGCTCCATTAGCCATGTTTGGCTTATTCGCCTTTGCATCCATTAGGCCAAAGGCCACTAGACTACTATTTTCAAGCATTCCATAATTTGCAATGAAATTATTTTTAGCAGAAAATGAAAAAGGCCCTAAAATCATGTCTTTATTTTGTTGAAAATACTGATTGAACTCCTTCAAAATTTCAGAGTGAACCGTAATATCTGTGTCCCAAGTAATAACAAAGTTATTTTTAGCGTGGGCAATGCCTGTTTCTAAAGCCCCTTTTTTACCTGGCTCTTTTTTGTTGGTAACCAATAGTAATGGGCTGCTGTGATTTCTAATTATATCTGACCCTTTATCTACCGAGGAATCATCTACAAAAATGAACTCATGATTCGAATAGTTCAAGTCTTTTAGACTTTTTAATAGGTTTGGAAGATTGCTTGCTTCGTTTTTGAAGGGAAGAATAATACTTAAAGGCAGCTCTTTTGTGTTTTTATAAGGTATTTCTTTCGGGAAATTTTTGAATCTAAAAATCTGAATTGCCATGTAGAAGCAATACATAAAACCGAATATGTATAAAGCCCAAATCATCGTTTGCGGAGAGTGATCAAAACGACTCCTACTAGTGAAGGAAATATAACGGATGCAAGATAGTTAATAATAGATGCAGCAATAAGGACTGTTTCATTGGCTCCCATAGCTTTAAAAACAACTAATGGCAACAGAATGCGAACGGGTCCATCTGTTAGAAGCATCCCGGGGGCAAAACTTTGCATAAAATAGATGGCACAAATGCCACTGTATAGTTGCGTCCAGCTCAGTTCTGTCATTCCGTGAAGTACAAAGGCATATGCGCTCAGAAAAAACAGAAATCGCAGGAGGGCAATTGCTGAAACTTGAAAAATTACTTTTAGGGTTAGTAGCTTGAAATTTTCACGAATGTCAAGCATCCATTTCTTAAGTTTTGGATGTTGGTATGCCACGGAGAAAGAGAGTATTGCCAAACTACCAATAATTAAAATTTTTTGCCAGTTCATGGTAGCAACTGCAGCGTTCCCTAAAACATAAATAGCTGGAATGATGCATAAGCTTAGGTTTACAAAGAGTTGTATGGTGCTGCTGATAAACGAGAGTGGAATGCTTAAAGCTCTCTTATCCGTATCTACAAAATACAGTTTTCCTAAATATTCGCCTATTTTATATGGGAGCAAATTGCCAACAGCCGTTCCGGATAAAACAGCCTTTATTGAAGTGGCTAACGGGCTAATTTGTATAGTATTTATTAACCTATGCCATTTCGCAGATTCCAGAAGCCAGTTGATTAACGCACCTATAAATGCTCCGAAATATACCCACCAAGGGGTTTTTGCAAATACCTTACTTAAGGCATCTTTTGATGTTAGGTCTTTGATGTAGGTAAATGCCCAAATAGCAAAAGCAGCGAAAATAAAGTATTTAGCGATATCAAGAACGCCGAATTTTTTCTTCTTCGGGACGTCAACCATGGATTTTATGATTTATGATTAAGTATTTTTTGTTCAATGGCTGTTGTTGAGTATCCATCTAAGAACTCAATAGTTTCAACAGACCCTCCCCAGGAGAGCACTTCTTTTCCTCCTACAATGTCCTCTATCTTATAGTCGGCACCCTTCACTAGCACATTTGGTTTCAATGCTTTTATAAGCTCAAGAGGAGTATCTTCACTAAAAATAACGACTAGGTCTACAGATTCTAAGCCAGCCATTACTATACTTCGACTCGTTTCTGATTGAAGGGGTCTATTGGGAGATTTTTGCATGCGCTGGACGCTTTGGTCGCTATTTAAACCTAGAACCAGTTTATGACCTAATGCTTTTGCTTTTTTTAGATAGGACACATGTCCTGCGTGAAGAATATCAAAGCAACCATTGGTAAAAACAGTCGTATGATTTTTACTTTTCCATTTTGCTACGGTATTTTGGGCTTCACCCCAAGATTGAATTTTATCCATTCTCTTTTTCAATTTTTTGAAGTTCTATCCACCATAGGAGGGCGCTTAAACCTCCAAGCGAAATAACTAGGATATTCGATACGGCTAGATTAAATATTCCAAATGTCTCAGCATGTTCCGTTGGAACTTTATAAACAGTGGTAAGTCCAAAGGAAATGGCTGCCCATACTCCTGCTCCTGCAGGCAGTGGGATCGCAATTCCTACGGCTGAAAAAAGCAAGGTTGAAAGTGATGCCCAAAAATGTAAATGTTCGGTTAGTTCCAATGCTTGTAATGTTCCATACACTCCCATCCAATAACCCACCCAAATAAGCAAACTGTAAAGGATGAAAAGCCATGGGTTTTTAAGTGTGAAGATACTACTAACGCCCTTTATGAGTCGTTGAATGATTCCATCTTCATCCTGAGACTTTACTTTAGGTGATTTTAAAAACCATGTTAGACCTGCAATAGCTGCTATGAATAATAGGCTCGCTAACCACATAGGCATAAGCAGTGTAATCTTGCCAATTATATAGGTATCTACAAAATCCCAAATGTATTGATACTGCGCAGCTAGGCAAAGGAAACAGAGACTGACCATAATTAGCATATCTACAATACGCTCTGTGATAACGGTTCCAATTAAAAAATCTACGGGTGCTTTTTCACTTTTACTAGCTGTTGCACATCTGGCAATCTCACCGCCTCTACTTGTGGCAGTGTTTACAATGTAACCAATCATTACCGCATAAAAACTTCGTCTGATATTTAGGTCATATCCACTGGGTTTAGTTAACATATTCCATCGAATGGCACGAATGACATGAGATGAAATTAGCCATACAATGGCAAACGATAACCAAGCAATATTTACGTTTTTAATGGAGGAAAAAGTCTGATTCCAATTGGTTTTATCATACACGTAGTAAAACACAACTAGAGCTAAAACAGCAAATATGATATTTATTATTTTCTTTTTCAGAGGCTTAGTCTGTTAATCTATTGTATTGCCCAGGGAAGATATTTTTCGGAGACCATTTTTTGGCCTCATCCATTTCCATTAGGGCAAAACTCATAATGATAAGTTCATCTCCTAATTGGCCTTGGCGAGCCGCAGATCCGTTTAGGCCAATAATTCCTGTTCCTCTTTCTCCTGCAATAATATAGGTTTCTATACGTGCCCCATTATTGTTGTTTACTATAAGAACTTTTTGATTTGGAATCATCCCGGCAGCATCCACTAAATCCATATCAATGGTTACTGATCCTGTGTAGTTTAACTCAGTTTGAGTGAGTTTTACATTATGTATTTTAGAATAAAG
>JAURQA010000039.1 GCA_030836345.1 Bacteroidota bacterium | reverse complement strand
TTTTTAGCGCAATTTTTTTGGCTCCCCGCATAACAGAATCTGCTGTAACTATGGCCTTGGCCGAAGCGTCTTTGACTCGATCTGCAATACTAGCTGGAGAAAACCCACCAAAAATAACAGAATGAATGGCTCCAATTCTTGCACAGGCTAGAACAGCAAAGGCTAGTTCTGGTATCATGGGCATGTATAAGCAAACCCGGTCTCCTTTTCCTATTCCTTTAGATTTAAGCACTTTAGCCCAATTACTCACTTCCTGCAATAACTGAGCATAGGTAATTGTTCTATGGCTCTCGCTGGGATTATTTGGTTCCCATAGTATGGCTGCTTTATCAGGATGAGACAGTGCCCAGCGATCGATACAATTTTCTGTAATATTTAATTTTGCTCCTTTAAACCATTCGATGCGTGGTTCTTCGAAATTAAAGTCAAGCACAGAATCCCATTTTCTTTGCCAATGAAAATTGCCTGCAATTTCAGCCCAAAAGCCTTCAGGGTCTTTCACACTTCTTTGATAGATATCATTATACTCTGATTCGGAACGAATTTTATGAGGATAATCTGTATTGGCTGCTTGCATCCGGCTAAATTATATTAAATCTGAGGATTTTTTGGAAAATATTTTATCAAAATATATCTTTGATTTCATGGCCGAATTAAACAATATTCTATTTTTAGACATTGAAACCGTAAGACAAAGCCGGGGCTTTGAAGAGTTAGACGAACGCTGGAAAGCCCTTTGGGAAAAGAAAGCTAAATTTATTACTAAAGATGAGCAAACAGCCAGTGATGTCTATGAAAGAGCCTCTATTTATGCAGAATTTGGTAAAATTGTAGCGATTTGCGTAGGTGTTATCTACAAGGATACCGAGGGCAAAAATGCAATTAAGTTAAAGTCTATACATGGGCATGATGAAAAAGTTATTTTAAATGAGTTTGCTGCTTTGGTTAAAAAGAACTTTAGTGGCGCACAGCACTATTTATGCGGTCATAATGGGAAGGAGTTTGATTTCCCATACATTGCCAGAAGAATGCTGGTCCATGGTATACCCCTCCCTGTCCCCTTACAAATGGCGGGGAAAAAGCCTTGGGAGATTAAGCATTTAGACACCATGGAGCTTTGGAAATTCGGAGATTATAAGAACTTTACTTCATTGGATTTAATGGCAGCTATCTTTGGCATTCCTACTCCTAAAGATGTTATTGATGGTAGTATGGTAGGCGATGTCTATTGGGTAGAGGAAGACTTAGAAAAAATAGCCACCTATTGCAAAAAGGACGTTTCTACACTTATTAACGTTTATTTAAGACTAGTTGGCAAAGAAATTATACCTAATCAGCTAGTTAGTGGATAAATAGCACTGAATTTACACTGTAAATAATCATAAGGCAAAATAAAACTTTTGATATAGATGAATTCATGAATGTGCATCATAGTGTTAATACACTTAATTTTATTATTTTTGTATTTAATGAATTTTGAATTAACTGAAGAGCACTTAGCAGTGCAGCAGGCAGCGCGCGATTTTGCTCAGACTGAGCTATTGCCCGGTGTGATAGATCGTGATAGAGATGAAAAATTCCCCACTGAGCAAATTAAAAAGTTGGGTGAATTAGGTTTTATGGGTATGATGGTTGATCCAAAATACGGTGGCAGTGGTATGGATACTATTAGTTATGTTTTGGCTATGGAAGAATTAAGTAAAGTCGATGCGAGTGCTTCTGTTGTTGTAAGTGTTAATAATAGTTTGGTTTGTTGGGGTTTGGAGACCTTTGCCAATGAATATCAGAAGGAAAAATACTTAATGCCGCTAGCCAGCGGTCAAAAATTAGGCGCTTTTTGCCTAAGCGAGCCAGAAGCAGGAAGTGATGCCACAAGCCAACAAACGACAGCTGAAGACAAAGGCGATTATTACTTACTTAACGGTACAAAAAACTGGATAACCAATGGAAACAGTGCCGATTACTTTTTAGTCATCGCTCAAACAGATGTTGAGAAAGGTCACAAAGGAATTAACGCATTTATCGTAGAAAAAACCTGGGAAGGGTTTACTGTTGGAAAAAAGGAAGAAAAATTAGGTATTAGAGGCAGCGATACGCATAGTATTATGTTTACAGATGTGAAAGTTCCGAAGGAAAATAGAATTGGTGAGGATGGATTTGGGTTTAAGTTTGCGATGAAAACGCTTGCTGGTGGACGTATAGGAATAGCGGCGCAGGCTTTAGGAATAGCTAGTGGAGCCTATGAATTGGCAAAACAGTATTCGAAAGAGAGAAAAGCTTTTGGCACTGAAATAAAAAATCATCAAGCCATAGCGTTTAAATTAGCCGATATGGCTACGGAAATAGAGACCTCTCGCCTACTTTGTTTAAAAGCTGCTTGGCTCAAAGATGCAGAGAGTGATTATAGTCGTGCAAGCAGTATGGCTAAATTATTTTCAAGCGAAACAGCGATGAAAACAACCGTAGAGGCTGTACAAATTCATGGGGGTTACGGGTTTGTTAAAGAATACCATGTAGAACGCCTAATGAGAGATGCTAAAATTACCCAAATTTATGAGGGTACAAGTGAAGTTCAGCGCGTTGTCATAAGCAGAGATATTTTAAGAGACTAGTTTTCTTCAAAAGATTAGTTAAACTTTGTAGAATGGAGCTTTAAAGGCTCCATTCTTTTTTTGTCTATCCATGTATCTATGGCACGTAAGGAAGAACAAATAACCAAGCTAAATTAGAATCAGAGTAGAATTGATTAGAATTAATCAATCGTAAGTATACAATATATAATTATACATAGTAATATTGCTAATACTATCTAATTATAACAATGGCTTTATATACATATTCCCCTTTTAAAGAAGATGCGCAAACAATAGCCGATTGGCTATCAGAGAATCATCTAAATTCAGATGATCAGGTATTTATTCAAATGGGTTCTGCTAAAGGGCTAAAGTACACCACTATCCATCTTAAGGATTCAGAATGCATTTACATTGTGCCTAAAGGCAAGCGAAACAGAATGTATGAGCTTTTTTCTGGAATAAGTGTACCAGAGGAAAGCATGAGTGGAATCATTTGTTCATCTGCTCAATTTAAACTTTTGTCTCAAAGAAGCCTTTCCTTAAAAAGTAAAATTGATTATAATTACTGGTTTCGTCGAAATTCAAGTAAAACACTTTTTTTGGAACATGGAAAAATAGGCTCTCTCAAATCAAATCCCTTAAACGGCCTTAAAAGCAATTTCTCTGCTTGGGTAAATTATGCAAAAGCTAGCGTTAAGGGGCAGCCCTTTCTATTGGCTTTTTATGCCTTAGCTTTGATCTTAACTTTTGCCATGCCTGCCCTTAGTAATAAAGCGGGTATTACTGGTGATGAAATAGTCCAGCATGAGTATAGTCAGCTTATCCTAAACTATTACACCGGAAATAATGAGGTAGACACGGTGGCTTTAAAGAGCAATCGATTTGCTGCCAATTACATATCAAAAGCCAAAATTTTGGGCTCAGATTTGGCTACCATACCAGATGAGGCTCGAAAGATGCATTTATATGGTTCTTCTTTTGATACAATCTGCTCTGCTTTAATAAGCATTTTTGGAGTAGAAGATATCTACGGATTTAGGCATAAGGTAAATGCCTTATTTGGCCTACTGGTTATGCTTTTTGCTGCGCTTATTGTAAAACGCATAACGGGAAGTTATGCATATGCCTGTTTAGCGCTTATTGTTCTATTCTTTACTCCTCGCTTATTGGGAGAGTCCTTCAATAACCCAAAGGATATTCCTTTTGCTGCTGGCTATACCATTGCCATTTATTATACTTTAATGGCTTTTTCAAATATAAGAAACATGCGGACCAGCCATTTAATGGGTTTGGTGGTGGGTTGCGCTTTGGCCATAAGCATTCGTATTGGTGGCGTACTTGTTGTTGCCATTGCCGTATTTTATGCAGCCCTTAAATACATTGAAGATATTGGGTGGTCTCAGTTTATTAAGCTTAAGTGGGCTGGTCTTATAAAGCCCATAAGTACCGTTTTTTTGGTTGTACTCCTCTCCTATTTTATTGGAATAGTACTATGGCCTTGGGGCTGGATTGCTCCTTTAAGTAATCCCATAGCGGCTCTAACAGAGTTTAGCAGTTATTCAGGCAGCATCCGCCAATTATTTGAAGGTCAATTATGGGATTCTGATTTGCTCCCAAGGTATTACCTCATTAAATATGTTTGGATTACGCTTCCCTTAGTAAGTATTGTGGGTATATTTATATTTATAATTCTATCGGCTCTTACAAGGAAAATGAGTTTACCGGTTTTCTTGGTGCTCTTTGCAGCCATTTTCCCTGTTGTTTACATATATATTCAAAAATCCAATGTATATGGAGGTCTTAGACATATTCTCTTTGTTTTACCCATGTGCGTGGCAACGGCCTTGATAGGTTGGCATATGTTGGAGAAATTCTTAAAATCTAAAATGCCAAATCTTGGTAAATTTACCTTTTTACTACCAGTGGCTTTGAGCTTATTACCGGCGTCTTTTATTGTAAAAAACCATCCTTTGGAGTATATTTATTTCAATGAAACGGTAGGAGGAACGGCGGGTGCTTACGGCCAGTATGAAATGGATTATTATTTGGCTGGATTGCGCCAAAGCACGGATTGGCTCATCGAAAATAAGATTAAGCAAAACCTGGATAAAAAGGTTACAATTGTATCCTATGATCCCAATATTGTGAAATATTATTTACGAGACTACCCCAATGTTCATGTAGGTTTTGCTCGATTTGATGATAGAGGAGCCTCGGATTGGAAGTATGCTATTTTTTATAATGCATACATGGATGGCAGTCGCCTGTTAAATGGGAATTACCCTCCTAAGAACACTATTTACTCTCCCATGGTAGATGGCAAACCTGTGGGCGTTGTTATTGAACGAATGGATAAAAATGATATTCAGGCTAATTTGTATCTATCCGCTAATAATCCTGCAAAGAGCAATCCAGATAGTGCTTTATATTTCTTTAAAAGGGCACTAAAGGCAGATACGAATAGCAATGAGATTCTGTATAAAATGGCTCAAGCTTATGCTATGAAGGGTGATATTCCAAACATGGAAAAATATGGAAATAAAGCCTTGAGTATTTATCCTGAAATGCATGTTTGTATGTACTTAATGGCGCAAGGGTATCAAAATGCCAAGATGTTTGACAAAGCCATAGAAAAATTGAATAATGTATTAGTAACAAGACCTAAAGAAGCTCAGGCGTACTACATGCGATCTATTTGTAAAGCCAACAATAATGGCATGAATGATGCGCTATTGGATATTAAGAAATCGATTGAGCTACAACCTTTTAATGATCAATTTTACCGAGTGGCTGTGCAACTATTTAACGCCGTAGGTCAAACCACCGAGTCACAGCGATATCAAAATGCGCTAAAAGATGTATATGTAAGAGATGAAATTTACCAGGAATTAACTGGCGGAGATCATTTGCAAGGCTTTGAGGATCTTTAAGGCCCTATAAATTTAAACCTTTCGGGCCATTGCTCTTTCCACAGCGGCAACTACATCTGGAGTATCAATATGGTATTTAGCCATTAATTGAGCTGGGGTTCCGCTCTCTCCAAAAGAGTCATTAACGGCAACCATTTCCATAGGAGTGGGTAAATTTAAAGCTAGTACCTGTGCCACTGAATCGCCTAGACCACCATTCATCTGGTGTTCTTCAGCCGTAACTACACAGCGGGTTTTGCGTGCGGAGTCTAAAATAGCCTCCTTATCTAAAGGTTTAATGGTGTGTATGTTTATGATTTCAACATCAATGCCCTTTTCAGCCAATATATGACCTGCCTCGATGGCTTTCCATACCAAGTGCCCCGTGGCAAATATGGTTACATCTTTTCCCTCGTTAAGCATTAAAGCTTTACCTATTTCCAAGGTTTGATCCTCGGGAGTAAATACAGGCCATTTAGGGCGGCCAAAACGTAAGTAACAAGGTCCATCAAATGCTGCAATAGCTAATGTTGCTGCCTTTGTTTGGTTATAATCACAAGGATTAATAACGGTCATACCTGGCAACATTTTCATTAAACCTAAATCTTCAAGAATTTGATGCGTTGCTCCATCTTCACCCAAGGTTAAACCTGCATGCGATGCACAAATCTTCACATTCTTATGGGAGTATGCAATGCTTTGCCGTATTTGATCATACACCCTGCCTGTACTAAAATTGGCAAAGGTTCCTGTAAATGGGATCTTTCCACCTGTAGCAAGACCAGCAGCCATACTCATCATATTGGCTTCTGAGATACCGGCTTGTATAAAGCGGTCGGGGTATGCCCCTTGGAAATGTTGCATCTGCAAAGAACCGGTCAAATCGGCACAAAGAGCCACGATATTATCATTCTTTTGGCCCGCTTCTAAGAGCCCTTGACCAAACCCACTTCGGGTGTCTTTGTTTCCGCTTATTTCAAAGTTTTTCATTATTTAAATGGTTATGTATGTACTGGTGAGTGATGTTATTTTAAAGTCTTTTGTTTTACTGTAAATCATGCGTGTTTCATTCTTCGATCTGTATATTATTTGATACTTACCTGGCTGCATGGTTAAATCATACCTTCCCGCATTTTGAGGAATATCTGCAACCCACGTTTGGGAGCCTTGTTTCATCGTAAAAATACTTGCAACCATATCTGCACTATTGGTGAGTTGCAATTTTCCTGGAGAGGCAATTTCTAAGGTAGTGGTCCGGTTTTGCTTCACATTAATGCCTTTAATTACTGTAGGTGGAACGGTAAGTATTTCTACATCATAGTTCCCTACTAAATATCTTTTCTTAGTATTAAAGTCTTGAATGGTTATTCGATCGGTTTGCTTGCCTTTACTTACCAGAACGGGGAGCCGGCCATAACGAGTCACTCCTTTTATTTTAAAAAAAATGTCTCCTTGTGCAGCGTCTATGGCGATGGTGTTGTGCCGACCTGGAATTAAAGCCACATTTCTTTTAATAATTTTAGGTGTCGTATGAACCTCAATATTATAGGTTAATACCGGGTCTAAGAAAATGGTATCTGGATTATTTTTTCCGTTTAAGGTATGAATCCAAGATTCTACAATTTGGCCAGAGGTGTTGGAGTATACCGAGACGGGAACATTTGTTTCTAGTGGTTTTCCCTGATTATCTAATAAGCTTATTTGAGCTGTAGTTGCATTAAGGGCTGAACTAATTATTAGACCCATAATTTTATCAAATTCTTCGCGCGTTTGAGCATTAAAGAAGGTTCCAGCACAACTATAAGTGGTTCTAAACTCATCACTAGCACTCCCTATTCCCACAATGAAGGGTTTAAGTATAATGCCTTTCTTTTGAAGGGCAGCACTAACTGCACAAGGGTCTCCACCACATTCCTCTACTCCATCTGTGATGATAACCAGAACATTTCGTGCGTTATCATCTTTAGGAAAATCCTCGGCACTAGCTAAAATTGACTCTGTTATTGAGGTATATCCCAAGGGCATGACCCTTCTCAAGGCATTTTTGAATAGTTTGTGATTGTGAGGACCAAAGGGCACTTCTAATTTGGTGTCATAGCAATCTTTACGTGTGATTGGCACGGTATGTCCAAATACTCTTAATCCTACTTCTAAATCTTTTACATTTCTTAGTGAATCTACCATTCGACTCATTAAGTCAACTGCTATAGACCATCTTGTTGATTTGTCCATAGCCGCCACCATGCTTCCACTTCCGTCCAATAAGAATAATAGACGTGTTTTACGACCTTTATAATCGTTTGTGATCTGTGCCTGACTACTGTAAGCAGTAAAACAGGCGAAGAGTAAGATTAATCCTTTTTTCATTAATAGTCTCCCAAATGTGTTTCGGGAAGTTGGTTCAATGCCTTCTCTAAGAGTTCATCGTTTGGCGCTTTCCCATGCCATGCATGCGAACCCATCATGTAATCAACTCCTTGCCCCATTTCAGTTTTCATTATGATAACGATGGGTTTTCCATTACCTAGCTTAGCTTTAGCTTCTGCATTGGTTTTAAGGATATCGTCCATATCGTTTCCGTCCATGTATAACACTTCCCAACCAAATGCTGCAAACTTGTTGCCAAGTTCGTCAAAGCCCATAATATCCATTGTTGAGCCATCAATTTGTGCATTATTAAAATCAACAGCCACGATCATATTATCCAATTTATTATGTGGGGCAAACATGGCTGCTTCCCAAATTTGACCTTCTTGTAATTCGCCGTCTCCCGTTACCACATAGACCAATCCATCATCTCCATCCATTTTCTTTTGTTTAGCATGACCCACGGCGACACTAAACCCTTGTCCTAAGCTTCCAGTGGCAACTCTTATCCCTTCTAAGCCTTCATGGGTGGCAGGATGTCCTTGCAATCGAGTATTTAACTTTCTGAAAGAGCTTAATTCTGAAACTGGGAAATAACCATTTCTAGCAAGCACTGAGTAATATACTGGACTAATGTGTCCATTACTTAAATAAAAAACATCCTGATCTTTCGCCTTCATTGTAAAATTAGAAGGATCATGTTTCATAATGTTAAAAAACAATGCTGTGAAATAATCGGCACAACCAAGTGAACCACCTGGATGACCACTACTTACTGCATGTACCATACGCACAATATCTCTTCGCACCTGAGTGGCGATTGTTTTTAATTCTTCTGTATTTGCCATTGCTTGTGTTTTTCCCATTACTTCAAAAATTTCCAATCCTTACCTAAATATTTTGCTGAATCACCTAATTCTTCTTCAATCCGCAATAGCTGGTTGTATTTGCTCATTCGGTCACTTCGGCTAGCACTGCCCGTTTTTATAAGACCGCTGTTCATTGCCACGCATATATCAGCTATGGTGTTGTCCTCTGTTTCTCCACTTCTGTGACTTATCACATTGGTAAAACTAGCTTTATTTGCCATTTCTATCGCATCTAAGGTCTCAGACAAAGTTCCAATTTGATTTACTTTAACCAGAATGGAGTTCGCAATATTTTCGTCAACCCCTCTTTTTAAGCGTTTTACATTGGTAACAAATAGATCATCTCCTACTAATTGGACCTTTTCTCCTATTTTTTCTGTTAACGCTTTCCAGCCATTCCAGTCATCTTCATCTAAGCCGTCTTCTATACTCATTATGGGATATTTTTTTGTCCATTCAACCCAATAATCAACCATTTCAGTGGAGCTTAATTCTCTGTTGTCGCTTTTATGAAAGATGTATTTTTTCTTCTCTTTATCGTAGAATTCACTACTTGCAGCATCCATAGCTATGTACACATCTTCACCTGCTTTATAGCCTGCCTTTTCAATGGCCTCTATTACAATTTCAATGGCTTCTTCATTGCTTTTAATATTTGGAGCAAAACCTCCTTCGTCTCCAACATTAGTGCTATATCCTTTAGTTTTCAATGTGGCTTTTAAGTGATGAAAAATAGAAACGCCCATTTGAAGTGCTTCACTAAAGGAGTGTGCATTTACTGGCATAATCATAAATTCTTGAAAATCAATAGAGTTATCTG
>JAURQA010000038.1 GCA_030836345.1 Bacteroidota bacterium | reverse complement strand
TAAGTTCTGGATGTTTTGGTGCTATGTCTATTGCAATGGCAGGTGTTCTGTGTGGAAATGATACTGAAAAAGTGAAACAATTACCAAATACTGAGGGCTGGCCTAATGAGGTTATTATTCAAGAAGGGCATCAGATTGGTTATGCGCAAGCATTGACCAATGTTGGGGCAAAAGTAGTTCTAGTAAAAACCGCAAAAGATCTTGAAAAAGCAGTATCTAAAAAAACTGTTTTACTATGGTATCTCAATGCAAATACTGAAAATGGTGAAATAAAATGGGAAGAGTTTGTTGCCCTTGGAAAAAAATACAATATTCCAACTTTTATAGATTGTGCAGCTGATGTACCCCCAGTATCAAATCTTTTTCGCTTCACAAAAATGGGCTTCGACATGGTTGGATTTTCAGGAGGTAAAGGACTAAGAGGACCTCAGAGTGCTGGCTTATTATTGGGAAAAAGAAAATATATTGAAGCTGCAAGAATGCACACACCTCCAAGAGGTGAAACTATTGGAAGAGGTATGAAAGTAAATAAGGAAGAAGTATTAGGCATGCTTGCTGCTCTTGAACTCTATCTTCAAAAAGACCATAAAAAAGAATGGCAACTTTGGGAAGAACAAATTGAATTAATTAGTAATAGTGCTCAGGCTATTGAAGGGGTTACTTCAGAAATTCATGTGCCGCCATATGCCAATCACGTTCCCAGCTTAAGAATCCGTTGGGACCAAAATTTAGTGAAAATTACTCCCGATGATGTTCGTAAAAAATTACGCGAAGGACACCCGTCTATTCAAACTGTAGGAAATTCAGAAACTGTTGGGATTACAACCTGGATGATGGCTCCCGGACAAGAACGGATTGTTGCAAAAAGATTACATGATATTTTAAAGGAAGCTGTTTAATAATGAAAAAAAATATAATTTTTAGCTTAATGCTCTTCGCATTGATTTTTATAGTTGGCTGCAAACCAAAAAATGAAACTCAATCTAGCCCCTCCACGCCAGAGCAGGCTTTAATGGATTTAGGTATAAGCCTACCTGAAGCATCTAGCCCAGTTGCAAATTATGTGAATGGAGTACGCAGTGGAAACTTAATTTTTTTATCTGGAAAGGGACCTCTAAAAGCAGATGGAACAAATATAACCGGTAAAGTTGGTGACTCAATTTCGATTGAAGAGGGTTATGAAGCAGCTCGGCTTACAGGTATCAATCAACTGGCGGTTTTAAAAGCAATGCTGGGTGATTTAAGTCGTGTAAAGCGAGTAGTAAAGGTTCTGGGAATGGTAAATTCCAATCCAGAGTTCACTGATCACCCTAAAGTAATTAATGGGTATTCTGATCTAATGGTCGCTGTATTTGGGGAAAAAGGGAAACACGCTCGTGCAGCTGTAGGAATGGGTTCCTTACCTGGAAATATTGCAGTTGAAATTGAAATGATCGTGGAAGTAGAAAGGGACACTCAATAAGTCTAACTTAAGGTTTATTTCTGACTTTTCGCTCCCCTAGATGGTCAACTCCCTGAGCTCTTTCAAGAGCAACCATATCTTTGGGTCTAAAGTTTAAGATTAAAGCTCTGCGATTTTGTGCTGTTGTATTCCCCTTGCTGTAATGCAAAGTAAATCCATCGTGAAAAGTACAATCTCCTGGTTGAAGCGGAATGCAAACTGCTTCGTCAATGGAAGCTTTACAGCTGAGTGCTCCACCCGCAACTACCGCATGATGAGTTCGAATTTGGTCATCTTTTTTAGGAATAAACCACATGCATCCGTTTTTTTCATGGGCTTGTTCTAGGGCTATCCAGCAACTTACTGCCCTCTTGTCTGGCAAGTCTATCCAATAAGCTGCATCTTGATGCCAAGGTGTTGGGGTATTGGTTAAGGGCATTTTATTAATAAGCATATCAAAATCTAAAACAAGGTCTCTTCCAAGTAAAGATTGAGCTTGTAAGCTTGCGTTTTGGTAGGCTTTGGATTGTAATAATTCAGGAAGTACAGAACTAGGCCGCATAAGCTGTGTGATTTTTTCACTTCCTAACTCTCCTTGACCTCCTAAATCACTTCGCAAATGAGCAGTTCTTTTGATATCAGATAGGAGTGCGTCGTAAGACACTTTTAGGTCGCTAACATCCTCTTGAGATATTAAATTTTCGAATTTTATAAATCCTTGGGATAAAAATTTATTCTTCATTAAATCAAAATTATTCAAAAAAAGAGGAAGTATAAAATAATTGAGGACTTTAACAATTTGATGCCTAATGCTCTAAAACATTTCTAAAATAACTGTGTCTGTTAATTTATATCAATGAATCACTAAGATTACTGTCGAGCTTACTCAAAATAGTAGCCTAACTATCTTGTTCTTTATTTTTACTAAAGGCTTCGCTAAATGCTCCACCAATCAAACCCGCTGGCAAGGCTACAAGTCCTAGTCCCACGTAGACAACGAGTGAAGCAAACAACTTTCCTCCTCCAGTGATAGGAAAAACATCTCCATAACCAACTGTTGTAAGTGTAGCGACTGCCCACCACATCGAGTGAAAAATATCGGGAAATTTATCTGGCTGAACAGGGTTTTCAAAATGGTAAATTCCTACAGCAGATACATATAAAATAAAAATAGCCAGTATGCTAAAAATAATCAAATTTGGCTCTATGAAATGAAAAAGCAATAAAAAATCACCTTTGGTAAACAATTCAAAGGTTTATCTATTTATAAAGCCAGAGTGTCATCGATTAAAAATCGCGATATGAACCACTTAAGAACGCATTGGCTTCTTCTTCTTTAAACAAGGCCTTCTT
>JAURQA010000005.1 GCA_030836345.1 Bacteroidota bacterium | reverse complement strand
AGCAATTGGGTAAACCTAAAAATGGAGCAAACTACACCAACCCTTTGTATTATGGTGACGGACTAATAACTTGTTTAACGGATGAAACAGGGGTAATTAATGCAGTTGTTGCTAAGGATAACGAAGCATCTCCATTTACGCTTGTGTCCAATTATAAGAGAAGTGTCTTATATCAAGATATCGCACAAGATGCTGGTAAATTGGCGGAGTTGGTATTATACAAAGGTAAATATTATGTGTTTCTATCCCATTTAGCAGAAGATGTAATTGGCGAATCCAAAGTCTTTAAACCCTTAATGACCACCTATCGATTGAAAAATCCAGTGGGTTTTGACGCAGATGTTGAGCCGATTAAAAAGAGGAAAGTAGTCATACCAAAAGATTCTACTCAAACGAAGAATGTGAAGGATAGTGTAATCCAAAAAGAGCCTTACTTTCTTTCAAATTTTGAGGTGAAAGATTATGACATAAATACCTCAGTAACTGCTCCAGATTTGCCTATAGCTGTTCCTCCAGAGCTTTCGGAGAAGAACATATACTTTGTTAATTACTTGATTACGCAAACCGATCATTCAAATTTAGGTTATGCATATTACCCGATAGAAATGGACTCGAATGCAATGTGTGTTCACCCGCTTAGTTTTAACGTTGCTGCTGAAGTATCCGACATATTCAGGAATTACGTAGCAACCGGTGGATTTAGAATTCATGGTGATTTGGCAGGTCATGATGCATATCTGAAGTTCAGAGCACTGAAGCATCGCATTGATTTTGAAGGTTCCGTTATGCGCAGGATGCGCATTTATGTAAAATCTTCCAATACGATTGAAAAAGCAGCTCAAGCTAAATTTTCTGTTGGAGCAAGTTACCCTTTTTCAGAACGCAGTAGAATAAGCCTTGCCTTAGGCGGTCAACAAGATCAAATTGTAGAGGCATTGGACTATTCTGAAGCCATCAATGAGCCTCGAACCAATCGACAAATGATTACCTCTAAACTGGAATATGTTTTTGATAATACAGTGAATAGGGGAGTGAATAAAGTTTATGGTATTCGGGCAAAGGCTTATGCAGAACATTATCAATTCATCAAAGAGAAAAGCAGTTTAGTTAATTTGGGGTTTGACATACGTAGAACGGTCCCCATTTCTGGAGAGCTTGTTTGGGCAAATCGGCTTGCAGGAGGTATTTCTCCTGGAAAATTTAAAACCATTTATTACTTGGGAGGTATTGAGACTTGGATATTGGACGAATACAATCAAGACTTAGGGTTTGCTCGTGATCCAAACTATAAGTTTTTGTCATTAGCACCAAATTTACGTGGATTTAACCGAAACATTTCTCATGGCTGGGCCACTGGCGTATTTAGTAGTGAGCTCAGATTCCCCATCATATCTAATTTTTATAAGGCACCCATTTATAGCGACTTTTTTAGAACCTTTACGCTGAGTTCATTTATGGATATTGGGTCAGCTTGGAATGGTTTTAACCCTTATACTTCTGAGAATCCATTCAATACCAAAACGTTTGATTATCCTAATTATACCGTTTCTGTGACAAGCCCAAGAAACCCGTGGTTAATGGGAACAGGTATAGGCGTAAGAGCAAGTGTCTTAGGCTACTTATTGAAAGTGGAACGCGCATGGGGTAGATTAGATAAACAATGGAATAAGGGTATTACATACTTTTCAATCGGTTTAGATTTCTAATTCATGCAATTTTATCCTTTTACTATTCCCAGTTTTGTAAACTCCTTATTTCCTAATTTGGAATGGCGCATAAAGAATCCGGTTGGGAGGCAAATATTTCTCACATTTGACGATGGACCTCAGCCTGAAGTAACCCAATGGGTGCTCAAAACCCTTAAAGAACATAATGCCTTAGGGACATTCTTTATGGTAGGTGAAAACATCATAAAACGTCCAGAAATAATGCAGGAAGTGAAAGCTGCTGGACATGCTATTGGAAATCATACTCATCGGCATAATTCAGGATATTCGAGTAAATTGTCAGACTATATTATGGAAGTGAAGGAGTGTCAAAAATATACTCAAACCAATCTGTTTAGACCTCCATACGGAAGAATAAGAACAAACCAAATCAAAGCGCTAAAAGACGATTATCAGATCATCATGTGGAATCAGCTATAAGGTGATTTTGACCAAAATTTGAATCGCAAGAAAAGCTTGGCGTCTTTATGTAAGAATGCAAAACCTGGGAATATTGTGGTTTTTCATGATAGCATGAAGGCCTTCGAAAATATTAAAGAAATTCTGCCACCATTTTTAGCATATTTGCAAAAGGAAGAATTTATTTGCAGCCCCCTACCGTGTGATGAGTATCTGGTTGATTAGTATCATTCTTTTTTTATGCATGTATCTTGGATTGCAAATATGGCAATTATTTTGGCTGCAGGCTAAACGGGAAATACCTTCAGAACCTAACGTATGGCCCAAAGCAAGTGTTTTACTAGCCGCTAGAAATGAGTCTGATAACATTGAACGTTGTCT
>JAURQA010000037.1 GCA_030836345.1 Bacteroidota bacterium | reverse complement strand
GTGTAATTATGGCTATAGGGCTCATTATTTATATTAGTAAGCATAATACCTTAGGAAAATTAAAACCAACTAAAGCCTTTAATTGGAAAGCCTGCAAGAAGGAATCCATCCAATTAATAAAATTGGGTATTCCCTTGGGAGTTCAGTTTTTTGCGGAAGTAGCCTGTTTTGCAGTGAGTGGCTTAATTGTAGGGACCATAAGTAGCGTGCAAGCTGCCGCGCATGCAGTGGCCTTGTCTATTGCCACTCTTACGTATATGGCAGTGACAGGTGTTGCTCAGGCTGGTGGAATATTAGCGGGTAACTTTTATGGGGAAAGAAACCTTAGGAAACTAAATTTTTTAGGGAAAGATATGATCCAATTAAGTGTGATCTTTCAGCTTTTTTTTGGAACGGTACTCTTTGTTTTTAAAAGGCCAATAGCCCTTTTGTTTGAACTTGATGGAGAGACGCTTGAACTTACCGTATTATTGCTTACAATCGCATGTGTTTTTCAATTGGCCGATGGCATTCAAGTGGTTGCTATGAATTTATTGCGTGGAATTAAGGACGTCAGAATGAGCATGACCATTGCCTTGGTTTCCTATTGGATTATTCCTATTCCTTTTAGTTACTACTTTGGTGTTGTCATGGGTTATGGTGCGCAAGCCGTTTGGTGGGGTTTTGTAATAGGTTTAACGGTAGCATGTATCCTTGGTGTCGTGCGTTATTTTTGGAAATTAAAGCAAGGAGAATATAGAATATTCGGAAAAGACTTAGTTCGGCATTAATTTTGAATAACAAAATATAAACGTCATGAAAAAAAATATATCTATTATTACAGTAAGTATTTGTTTAGGCTCATTGTTTAGTCAAGCGACTATTACGTCTTCATCTTTCGCGAAGGTAGGCCAAGAGGTCACTTTTTATGAAGAAGACAGGGATAACTCGAACTATCCTTTAAAGGAACCGGGTTCTGATAAAGTTTGGGATTTCTCCACACATTCAAAAGATGATACCAATGTCTTTAAGGTTATTCCCAAAGGCTGGAATCCTACAGTGGCTGCTTTTGTCCCTAATGCAACTTTTCTTATTGAGACGGATGATAGTGTTGTAGTAGGAATGCGTTTAACCGAAGATGACTTGCTATATCAAGGGATTTATTCTACCCAATACGAGGATAGAGATGAGCCTTTCACACCTTATGAATTTAGTCTTTTAACCTATCCCATGACGATGGGAACTTCGGCTGTAAGATCTTTAAATATTGCCACTAATGTAAGCTATATTGGTATGGATTTGGACGGTGCGGGCCCTCTTGGAGTAGTGGATAGTTTGGAATTCAGTAGAATTTTGTTGGATACGTTTAATGGAGTTGGATATGGTTCTGTAAAGACATCATCTACAACTATACCCGACTGCATTATGGTTGAGCATAAAAAATATCAAAGAAATATATATAAAGTTCTGATAGCTGGAGTTTGGCAAGAATTAACGGAAGGACAGATGGCGACTTTGAACTTTGATGCGGATGAAGATTCAAATATAGGGCATGAATGGTGGAGCAATGCTCCTGGTTATGGGTTCCTAGTGGCGAGTTACGAAATAGAAGGAGACTCTTTTTCTGATCCAACTTTTATGGATGAGCCTGCAAAAACCAATGGTTTATTAAAGGCAGTTCAATCTCAAATATCTGCATATCCCATCCCTGCAAAAGACCTCTTAAATATAAATACCGATGGACATGCGTATGCGTCTTATGCCATTTATACCATGACTGGTAGATTAGTTTCTGAAGGGGTATTAGAGAATAATCAAATAAATATTGCTTCTGTTTCTAAAGGAACATACCTGCTAGAACTGAAGGGCCAAAATATAAAAGGTGCGCTTCAATTCATTAAAGAATAAATAGAAAAATAAGTTGATCAAAGCACCTTGAAGAATATTCTTCAAGGTGCTTTTTATTGCAGTTGGATTTACCATCGCTGCCTAAGAAAAATATCAATATTAGAATAAGTACTTTTTTTTGGACCTTGAGAGGGTTTTAACACATTAATCTAAGTGTTATCTTTGAACGAAGAATATGAGAATACTTTTAAGCATTGGTTTATTGTTTTTTGCTTTAAAAATTCAAGGCCAAACAAAAGATAAGTATTTTGAAATTGGAGCCAGTCCTGCTATTTCAAATGCAATTTTACTGAAGGTATCTAAGCCAAGCTCCTACAGTCAAGGGCTTTCGCAATACCGCGATAGTGTAAGTAAGAATAGAAAAATGCGGGGGTCTGTAAATGTCTTTGCCAGATATACAGTAGCAAAAAATGAGGATCAAAGGTTTGGGATAGGCCTTGAGTATGCGCAATATGGATTTAAACGTGTAGTCGAAGATCCCGTTTTAGGATTTTATAAGCACGAGGATTTAGGCATTGTGGGGGGCTTTATTGAGGCGAGTGCATCGTTTTATTACATCACCAGAATGCGTACCGTAGAGATTCCCTTGTTTTTTGAAACGCGTATGGGACTGCCCAAGGCAGGGAGTGAGCAATGGCTTAGTTTAGGTGTTGCTCCCTCTTGGGCTTGGGATAAAAAACTTGCCTTTTTTACCAAGGGTTATGAGGAGGAAGGATCAGATACGCGCTTAGTTAACAATTACCGTTCGCCTGGAGTGCCTGTAAATGCCGTATTATTTGCAGGGTACAAATTCATAATTGATGTAAACCAGCCAGTTAAATTGGTGATACAACCACAGGTTAGAATTCCAGTAATTCCAACTGGGGGAGATGAATCCTATATGTACACGCAATTTAACTTGAACCTAGGAATACACTTTAGCGCAAAGAAAAAATAACATGCTTTCAAAAAAAGTACTCCTCTCCTTTTATCAGGCTTTACTGGGTTTTGAAGAGGACCATTTATGGAATGCCGTCTTGGCTCAGGCGGAAATAAAAAACCCTTGGTTTACTCATGAAAATACTACAAAGGTACTTCAGCAATGGAGAGCTAGTTTGGAGGAGGCTAAGATTGCATCGTTTATGGAGACTTACACTTTCCCTGGTAATGCAAATGAAAAAACTTTGGGGCTCATCATGGCTGGTAATATTCCGGCTGTGGGAATGCATGATGTGTTAATGGGTCTTGCTTGTGGCTATACTGTTAAAGGAAAGCTTAGTAGTTTGGATGAGGATATTCCTAAATTTTGGCTCAAAAAGGCCATCGAAAACTTTCCAGAATTGGAAGGCAGAGTGGACTGGGTGGATAAGCTAAATGGGGTAGACTTTGTTGTAGTGACGGGCAGTGACAGTACTGCAAGAACTTTTGAGTATTACTTCAGAGAAACGCCTAAATTGATGCGTAAGAACAGAAATAGCTTAGCAGTGCTGAAGGGCGATGAAAGCAAAGAGGATATGATTGCCTTGGGAGAAGATATTTTTGCCTACTTTGGTTTAGGTTGCCGCAGTGTAACCCACTTAAAGGTCCCCAAAGGATATGATTTTAAGCCGCTTATTGAGAGCTGGGATGGCTACCATGACAATATTCACCACAATAAGTATGCGAACAATTACCACTATCATAAAGCCCTATTATTATTGGATTTAGACCCTCATATTGACTTTGGCTATGGTATTTTACATGAATCTGAAAAGCTATATAGTCCGGTCGGTACCATTCATTATAGTTTTTACGATTCACCTGAAGAGGTTGAATTATTTATTGCGGATCACTCGGCCGATATCCAATGTATTCTTGGCCAAGATTATTTGCCTTTAGGTACGGCTCAAAAAACAGAATTGTGGGATTTTGCCGATAATGTAGATACGGTAAAAGCCTTGCTTCAGAACGCTTAAAACATCATATAGTTTCATCACCTGAGTTTATTAACCCGAGTGCTAATTGTTTTTAAGGAGGAGGTAAATATAGCACAGAGTTCATCTGCCTCGATCCGGAGTGGGGCAATGTCCTCAATGGGCACCCAGTTCTTATCATCTATGATTTCGAGACAATAGGCACTGGTATCTGCTTCGCATAAAACTGAATTCATTCTAATGATAAACTCTTGATCACTTCTTGATCTACAAACTGCCCTGTAATTTGCTCCTAGAGCAATGGCACTTTTAATGAGATGCTTTGAAAGCAAACTACTCGTCTGGTTTTTCGGTAAATATTCCGTGAAATCGATAAGGGTTAAGGCGAATTGCTTCGTCCTATTTTGAAGAAGTCGTTTCATATTTTAGATTTAGTTTCTTGCAAATTAGAAGGTAAATTCCACATTCACCAATCTTCTACTTAAAATCTAAATCTAAAATGCGCGCTATCCAGCAGCATTTGCACGAATAATATTCAATGCTGCACCTGCTTTAAACCATTCAATTTGTTGTTCGTTAAACGTATGGTTTGCCATAATGGTTTCTGAACTCCCGTCTTTGTGGTTTAACACAATACTCAAAGCTTTACCTGGGGTAAAATCAGTCAATCCCAAAATATCAAAGGTATCGTGCTCTTGAATTTTATCATAGTCTGATTTGTCTGCGAAGGTCAGGCCAAGCATTCCTTGTTTTTTCAAGTTTGTTTCGTGAATACGAGCAAATGATTTTACGAGAACTGCGCGTACCCCTAAATGTCTAGGTTCCATGGCAGCATGCTCTCTTGAGCTTCCTTCTCCATAATTTTCTTCTCCTACCACCATACTATACTCGCCTGCTGCCTTATACATTCTTTGTACTTTAGGCACAGAGTCGTATTCGCCAGTCATTTGATTAAGAACCGTATCTGCTTTTCCGCTAAATGCGTTAATGGCTCCAATAAGCATATTATTGGAAATGTTATCTAAGTGCCCCCGAAATTTTAACCATGGACCCGCCATAGAAATATGATCAGTGGTACATTTCCCTTGTGCTTTTATTAAGAGCTTAAGCCCTTTTAAATTTTCACCATTCCAAGCCGCAAAAGGTTCCAAAATTTGCAATCGTTTACTATCTGGAGATACTTTTACTTGAACATTAGTTCCATCTTCTTTGGGTGCTTCATAACCTGCATCTTCAACATGAAAACCATTTGGCGGTAATTCGTGACCGCTTGGGGCTTCTAATTTTACTTGTTCTCCATTTTCGTTAGTCAACGTATCTGTTAAGGGATTAAATCCTAAATCTCCGGCAATGGCCATGGCCGTGACCAATTCTGGACTTCCTACAAAAGCCATCGTGTTTGGGTTTCCATCGGCACGCTTGGCAAAGTTTCTGTTGAATGAATGAACAATGGTATTACGTTCTTTTTTCTCGGCTCCTACACGCGCCCACATTCCTATACAGGGGCCACAGGCATTAGCAAACACCTTTGCGCCAATTTTGTCGAAAACGTCTAAGTATCCATCTTTTTCAATCGTGTATCTTACCAATTCACTTCCTGGAGTAATGGTGTATTCTGATTTTGGTCTTAAGTTATTATCAGCAGCTTGTTGCGCGATAGAGGCAGCTCTTGAAATATCTTCGTAACTACTGTTGGTACAACTTCCAATTAAACCCACCTCAATTTTTAGAGGCCAATCATTGGCAGCTGCCATTTCTTTCATTTTACTAATAGGTGTAGCTAAATCTGGAGTGAAAGGCCCATTTAAATGAGGTTCCAATTCGCTCAAGTTGATTTCAATGACTTCGTCATAATATTTTTCTGGGTTTGCATAAACCTCGGGGTCTGAACATAAATGTTCTTTTACTTGGTTCGCTAAATCTGCAATCTCTGACCTTTCAGTGGCTCTTAGGTAGCGGTCCATGCTTTCATCGTAAGGGAAATTAGATGTAGTAGCGCCTATTTCAGCTCCCATATTGCAAATGGTTCCTTTACCCGTACAACTCATGGCATAAGCACCTTCGCCAAAGTATTCTACAATAGCACCCGTTCCACCTTTAGCAGTTAAAACACCAGCCACTTTTAAAATCACATCTTTTGGAGCCGTCCAACCGCTTAATTTACCTGTAAGTTTTACGCCAATTAATTTAGGAAATTTTAATTCCCAGGGTAATCCCGCCATGACATCACACGCATCTGCACCTCCAACGCCTATGGCTACCATTCCTAAGCCACCTGCATTTACCGTATGACTATCGGTTCCTATCATCATTCCACCTGGGAATGCATAGTTTTCTAAAACTACTTGATGAATAATTCCGGCTCCGGGTTTCCAAAACCCTAAGCCATATTTATCACTCACACTGGCTAAGAATTCATAAACTTCTTTGCTTTCCTCATTTGCAAATTCTAAATCTTCATCCGCCCCGGTTTTAGCCATAATTAAGTGGTCGCAATGAACCGTACTTGGCACAGCAACCTTGGGTCTACCAGCCTGCATAAACTGCAATAAAGCCATTTGAGCTGTAGCATCCTGCATAGCTACACGATCTGGGGCAAAGTCTACATAGCTTCCCCCTCTGTCAAACTTTTCAGAAAGATCATCTCCAGACCACAAGTGATTGTAAAGAATCTTTTCGGTAAGAGTGAGGGGCTTTCCCAATAATTTTCTTGCCTTTTCAACACGCGCGGGCATGCGGTCGTATACTGCTTTAATTACGTCTAAGTCAAATGCCATAAGGTTTTGCAAATATACAAAATTTGGGGATGAATTAAAGCACACACAGGTTAAATTCAGAACCGAAGAAAAGAAATCTAGAGGAGAATGGGTGGTAGAGTCAAAAGACTCAGATTTTTGATTGTAAGCGTGTCCATGCGCCTCCATTATATGCCTGAAACCCATTAGATTTAAGCATGCTTTTGGCAGCAGCGCTGCGCATGCCACTCGCGCAACAGGTGATAATAACTTTGTCTTTAGGCAGTTTACCAAGCTTATTGCCTAATTCTTGTACAGCTATGTTTTTGCTTTTGGCAATATGTCCGGAGTTAAATTCTTGAGGGGTTCTGACATCTAAAATCAGAGCTCCTTGACTTACCAATTCAGCAAAGTTAGTTTTTGGAGCGAGCCCAAAAAGACGTTTTATTACATTTAAAAGCATGCTGCAAAAGTAGGTATTTCAAACCTACCTTTGCATCCATGGCAGAAATTGGGCAGTATAATTTAATTAAGGTGAGCCGTATGGTTGATTTTGGATTGTTCTTAGATGATGATGAGGATGGTGACATTCTGCTTCCCAAACGATATATACCTGCTGGAACTAAAATAGGCGACATGCTCAAGGTATTTGTTTACCTCGATTCTGAAGATCGAATTATTGCAACGACAGAAACGCCCAAGGCACAAGCAGAGCAATTTGCATGTTTGGATGTGCTTGAGGTAAACCGAGTGGGTGCATTTTTGGATTGGGGTTTGCCAAAAGACGTCCTGCTTCCCTTTAGGGAACAAAAGAAAGAACCCAAAGTAGGGGATAAGGTATTTGTATTTATATATTTTGATAGGGCTAGTGACAGAATTGTGGCGAGTCAACGATACGAGAAGTTCTTATCCAATGAGGAAAAGGAATTAGAGGAACGCCAAGAAGTAGATTTGATTATTGCTCAAAAGACCCCCTTGGGTTTTAAGGTTATTATAGATCAATGCTATATTGGCTTAATATATGACAACGAAATATTTAGTGCTATTGAGGTTGGAGATACAACCAAAGGATACATTTCTAAAATAAGAGAAGACGGTAAAATTGATGTAGCCTTGCAAAAAGGAGGG
>JAURQA010000002.1 GCA_030836345.1 Bacteroidota bacterium | reverse complement strand
ATCCCTCGCTTTGCTAGTCTGTAGAACATACCTTCACACACTTTAATTATTGCATTTCCTGTGAATCCATCACATACAATAACATCGGCATCTTCATTAAATATATTGCGTCCCTCTACATTCCCAACAAAATTAATTTGTTCGCACTTTTTAAGTAACTTATGGGTGGCCTTTGTTAGAACATTGCCCTTTTCTTCCTCTTCGCCAATATTTAATAAACCAACATTCGCTTCAGAGCCATATATCGTTTGATAATATATACTTCCGAGTTGAGCAAATTGAACCATATGCTCAGGTTTTACGTCGGCATTAGCGCCCACATCAAGGAGTAAGCCTGGATTTTTATTTTCTCGCGGTATTAAACTCGTTATACAGGGTCTTGCAACTCCGTCAATAGCCTTGACTGAACCAATACTACCAACGAGCATGGCACCTGTATTTCCTGCGCTTAAAAACCCGTCTATTAAGTTCTTTTTAAGATAACCAAAGCCCATAGCTATGCTCGAGGTTTGTTTACTCAAAATAGCTTTTACTGGATGCTCACGCATCCCGATATCACCGGAACTAGCAACCTCAGAAAGTCGGTCTGAGTAATTTTTTCTCTCAGGGGTTATCTTAGCCTCATCTCCGAATAATACAATGTGAATTTCAGGATAGAGTTTTAGAGCTTCGATTGAGCCGAGAATAGCTTCTTTGGGTGCAAAATCGCCCCCCATCGCGTCTACTCCAATGCGCATTTTACGCTTCGTTACGTCCCTTCATTACCTTTTGTCCTCGGTAGGTACCGGTTTCTAAGTTTACTCTATGATAAAGAGAAACATCTCCAGTTACTGGATCTGCAATCATTGGACGTACCTCCAATTTGTCGTGGGTTCGTCTTTTGTCTCTTCGTGTTTTCGATATCTTTCGTTTTGGATGTGCCATAACTTTATTTTAATCCTTTTAATTTTTCCCAACGAGAATCTTCTTGATTCTCTGTATTTTTTTCATTTTCCTTAAGTTTTGAAAGCATTGTTTTATCGCATGGTTCAACCTCTAAATTATCGCAGTTGCGAATCATGGGAAGATTGAGCAATATCGTCTCATATACGGGGAGTGAAACATCTATGAAATAGTCGTGCGGTTTAAGGTATTTTATATCCTCTGTATCCTCCTGGGTTTCATCAATGCCCATTCTGTATACTAAAAAGTAAGATACGTCAATAGGGAATGGTATATTCACTAGACAACGGTCACAACCCGTGCTCAGGGAACCTTTTGCGCTAAAACTGACATTGATCCAATTCGGATGTCGATCAAGCTCCATTTCCACTTTAATGTTAGCATCAATTACTTCTGTATTTTCAAAACTTAAAAAGAACGATTTGTCTACCTCAAGGGTGAGATTATGCTTACCTAGTTTGAGTTTAACAAACTCTATACGATAATCTTCCATCATGGTATACCTCTTCTAAAAGAGTTTGCAAAGATAAATCAATTTATTTGTATATCAAGCAAGATTTTGTGAATTAAAAAAGGCCTCTAATCATCTGATTAAAGGCCTTTTTGTTATGTTTTTTTAAGTCAAATTAATACTCCCAAAGATCGTGTTCGAACATGAATAAATCATTCTTAATTTTTTCACCTTCCAATAGAGCGGCTAAACCATCTTGTCTAAATTCAGATTTGTTAGCTATGTATTGATCATCCCAATCTGTGGTCTTAACAATATAGCTATCAAATAATCTATAGTGGTTGAATACATCATCCCACGAAATACGAGCTGCATCGTTATACCTATTGTACACTTCACTTTTAGCCAGCCATGGTCGTAAATCCTTCATGTCCAACCAAAACAAGGCTTGGTCTATACTTAAACCACCAATTTGACGTGTGTAAATAGGAGCAACAGCTATAATTCTAGGTCTTAACTCGCTATGCTTATAATCAAAAATCCAATCTTCCATAAGTTCGATTTGTTTGATGTCTTCCCAAACAAAAGGAATGGCTACCTCTTTAAAAACATTCATGGTCGGATCATCCTCATATCCTGGAGTAGGAATCTCAATAACGTCTGTATAGCTTCCTCGCTGCCACGCATCTTCTGGGGTATAATAAGTAGCAAGGGAATCGTTCAAATACGCTTTTACTTTCCCTTGAACTGCTAGTTCATAAATATTCTTTATAACGGGATTCCTTGGCCATGTAAAGGCTTTGTTTAATTTTTGTCTTACGTCAATTCTTCTCCAAATTCTCCGTTTGAACTTAACATCAGCTTCTCTCAAAAAGGGTGGGGTTACCACCACGCCATCTTCCATAAGTGGTCTGCCATCATCAACTGTTTGAGTTGGCTCATATCTGGGATCTGGAGCGTCGTCGTAATGAGTCCCAATGGTTGGTACGGTTAACTCAGATGATATACTCTCATCTTCCATTCCTTCAGATCCAGAAGATTCACTTCCATCTTCCGTTGTTGTTTCTGTTGAGCTGTCGTCACCGCTATCATCATCACCATCTCCCCAGCCGCCCCATTGTCCGAAGACATTTAGGCTTAGGAAACTTACCGTCATTAACATTAAAACTTTTTTCATTACTCTTTTCCTTTCTTCTATTTAAATTCTTATTTAGACAATTTTGCTGCCACGTTGGCAATAGGTCTTACTTTCCCATCTGGTCCAATTACTTTTATTCCTGTGAAAGTAATAAAGTCGCCCGCTCTAAGTCTATTAAGAGCTCCTTTTATTGGAGCTAGACTTGCGCTCCTTCCCTTAATATCAAGAGGTCCGTTTGTTTTTCTTCCAAGAGCCGTAAAATTATATCCAACAACCTTAAATTTTACACCTTCGTAAATAAAATTCAAAAGCGGAGCAGTTGCTGCACCTTGAAACTTAAGAGCATTTAAGGATATGGTTGGTTTATCAAATCCAATTGCTCCAGCTTTAAATACTGGATTAGGAACAGGTCTAACTCTAAAGGTTCTTCTACCCATTGGCATATTCCTACCTTTGATGGTTGCAGATACACTAATAGTTGCGTTTCCTGGTTTTGATCCAAGAGCTTTGTATTTACCGCCGCCTACTTGTCTCAAATTTACACCAGTAGCACGAGCTGTTACATTTCTTGGGCTTACACCAGCAACGGTGATACTCATAGGGTTATCTAGTCCTATATATATCATATCCAATTTATCTGCAGAGATCGAAGCAGCTGGCTCAAATACACTATAAGCTCCTTCTCCTTCGATAATCTTTGCTGGTCCACCTGTTGGGTTAGGAACAGCAATCTTAACTTTGTACGTATATTCTCCTGGACTTCCAGCACTTGCTGTATATTTTCCCATTCCGTTTTCTACTTTCAAAGCTCTTCCACCTGCAGTTACATTCATATTAGCATTTTTGTCATAAGCTGCTAAGATAATATCTGCCTCATAGGTTTCTCCTCTTAGAACTGCACTGGTTGGAGCGCTTACAATGGCTTTAAGTGTATTAAACTTAAAGTCATCTGCACCAACTGCAGCAGCAAGTGTGGAACTGATTTCAGATTCTAATGTACGGGCATCATTCTGCAATTTACTTAGCATGGCCATAACACTTGATATCGGAGTTTCTACAATATACATTTTATACCATTTGCTTTTAGAACCATCAGTTGTTGTTTGGTCTTCAGCTATTAATGAGGTCTTTGCTTGTATTGTATTCAATTTACCTTGAAGTCCTGAAGAAAGGCTATCTTTAATAGCATTTTTCAATACCTCAAGCATAGCCACCCTTGCTTCGTTTATTTTTTTCTGCAATTGCTCACCATTATTGAAAGCACTCTCTTGAACTTCTTTCCCATTGAGCTCATGTAAAAAGAAGTTTGCATGACTTTCTATATCATCTCCTTTACTTAACTCGGGGATTCCTCCCTTAACGAGAAGTGCTTCGGGATCCATGTTACGTCCTCCAGATTTAATTTCTAAGGTTTTTTTAAGATTATCAATATAAGAATTGAAATCATCTGAAACCTTTTTAACATCACCTAAGTGCTTTTCTGCCAATCGAGCTTGTGCATTGTCTTCTAACTTTGCTAGAGCCTCGCTAATTATTTTGTTCTTTTCGACAATGTTAGCGGTTGAGCTAACTAATGAATTTTCGAACAAATTAAAAGCTTTGATAATTTCTTTCGATACATTCAAGGCCAGTAGGGCAATTAACACGAGATACATCATGTTAATCATCTTCTGCCTTGGGGAAATGTTACCACCTGCCATAATTATTCTTTTTTTTAATTACTAATTTGTGGTTAAACTTATCCTTTTCCTCCCATGGCACTTAACATATTGCCATAAATATTATTTAAATTACCTAAATTCTTATTGAGTTTGTCTAGTTCTCCTTTGAAATCAGTCGTTGCAGTTTCGGTTTGCTGAAGATTGGTTAAAACACTACTTAAGCCTCCAGTAAAAGAACTCATGCTATCTGCAACCATGGCTGTACTTTTCGATATATCATTCATGTTTTGAGCTGCTGCATTAGCGCTTGTTGAATAAGCTTCTGTTGCAACTGCCGCTGAACTAAGATTACTCATATCTTTCACATTTGTACTCAAAGATTGCAATCCGCTCCCTAAGTTTTCAATCAAATCCGGGCCTACGTTGGCTTCTGATAACATAACATCCAACTGAGCAGAAACACCGGCAGTAGTTCCTTTAGACTTCTTTTCAGTAGACTCTCCTCCAGCTAATTCAGGATATACAAGCGACCAATCAATATCTTGGTGCACGGGTTCGAAAGCTGAAATACAGAATATACCTGCTTCTGTTAAAAGACCAATGATTAACATTAGGTTGGCTCCAGGCCAGTGTAGAATCTTGAAAAGTGCTCCAACAATTACTACTGCTGCACCTATTCCGTAGATGAAATTCATGATGGTTTTCCACCGTTTTGTTTGAAAGAAGCTTTTACTACTCATAATTTTTCTATATTAATTTTTTTTTGTTATTTTCTGTCTTTATTTGATCGCCCGATGTATGATTGAACGGTTCTGAAACCCACATAGCACTTACTTGTATCTTGATATTCATATGTGCGTGCTCCATTTTCAATAAAATAGGCAACATCTTTCCAAGATCCACCTCGAATCACTTTCCTTTTGAAAGATTTATCCGTTGATTTTGCTATAGGTCCTCGCTCTGGAGTTCTTCTATAATTTTGACCGTTTAAATCGTGTACGATAGCATTATTCGCTTTTTCCCATGCGGTGGAGGTCCATTCTGCCACGTTACCTGACATATTGTACAATCCCCAATCATTTGGAAAGTACGAATCAGCTCTTACAGGATATACTCCTCCGTCGGCTCCATAATGGCCTCGCAAAGGTTTAAAGTTAGCCAGCATACATCCTTTACTATTTCTGGTGTAAGGTCCTCCCCAAGGATATTTAGCTCCAATTCTAGTTCCACGAGCAGCATATTCCCATTCATATTCTGTAGGCAATCTAAAATCTTCAGTTATTGGGTATCCTATATCTTCCCAATACGAGTTTTTACGAATAGTTCGCCAAACGCAAAATGCATTTGCTTGATGCCAGTTTACACCCACAACAGGATAGTCATCATATTTGGGATGCCAAAAGTATTGACGGGTCATTGGATCGTTGTAAGAGAATGTAAAATCTCTAATCCAACAAAGGGTATCAGGATAGATATGAGTCTCCTCATCTTTAATGTATTGTGAACGATCGTTGCCTGGATTTCTTTCATCATATTTATCATACGATGCTTTTGCCGTATTTGCTGCAGCTGTTACATAATCAAACCACTGATATACGTACAATAACTTCCGTGTATCAATTTGTTTTTTTCCTCTAAAGCGTTCTTCTTCCATGTAAAACATGTCTTCAAGATCTTCCTTGTGACGCTCCCAATCCAGTCTTTCCCTATGATTAATATAACGGTTGCCATCATCATCTTCGGGTAGATAATACCTATCATCATCCAACATGGCTCTAGCTACAGAATCGATTACGTAATGAACAAATTGTCGATACTCATTATTCGTTATTTCCGTTTCATCCATCCACATGGCAGTCTGTGTCATTTGCTTATTCGGTTCTAAATACGACTGAAAAATATCCTGATCTGCCTGCCCAGTGTGAAAAGTACCTGATGGGATGTAAACCGTGCCCAGAGGTTGGTCATGAAACCAAGGTCTCCTGCCAAGTACACCGGTTAATTCTCCAGTGTCCCCTCCACATGCACCTAGCACTATAGCTGCAATTACAGCACTCCAAATAAAGGGAGTTCTGGCCTTGTTTCTGTTGCCTAATTTATTTATTCTGTTTAACATTGGTTTTATGTACCTGTTCATTGTTTATTCTTCCTTTCTAAAGTTAAAGTTCGCAAAAATATGCAAAATGTTAACAACTCTACAAAATTTTTTCACTTTTCTTTTATCTACAAACGTATGCTGTGTTTGAATATTGTGTGGATAACTGTATTTTTATAAATTTTTTGGATTCTGAGCCTTAAGTTCAGGGTTTGGATTTAAGTAAATAGTATTATGTTTTTTTCTAACCGGTGCCACGGGGATTGTGATTGGGAAACACACGTTAATTTGAATTTCATGAGATCCATCACTTACTTTTCTTACTCTGTTCATTGTGATATCGTATGAATATCCAACACGCAAGGTCGTTCCAGCACCACTAGAATTATTGATTCCCATATTGGTTAAGGGTGGATAGTATCCCAACATAATGCAAGTTGCATCCATACCAGTTAGTTGACCTCGAAGATTTAACCCTCCAGAAAACATGTTATTGTAGGTCACCATGGCATTTAAATCTACTTGCGGAGTAACGGGGCTATTTCTAATTCCTGTTTTGACCAACACTGCGGGGTCAAATGTTAAGAGTGGGTTGCCTAAAAAGTCATTGAATTTCATGCCAGCCATTAAATAAGCATGTCTGGCAGTTGTTACGTTAAAGTTTGCAAAAGTAAATTGAGCTGTGTTCAAATGGGTACTACTTAAACCAACCCAAAGGTCATTTAAATTTGGATTCGTGTAATATAATCCTACATCTACTGTTCCTACAGACTGAGATACATTCGCAGTTGGAATGAGTGGATCATCGGGGTCATGAGCCCTAAGTTTTCTTCCATTTAAAGCTTTGCTGAGGCTGGTATAATTGGCCCCTATTCGAATGGAAGAACCACTGGAGAACTCGTAATTACCGGCTAAGCCTATCTTTAAGTAGGTATTTTTCTCGTAAGCAATATTATCGCCACTGTACATGAACATTCCGTTAATGGAATGATCTTTTATTCCATCGTCTCCTCTTTTGTCAAGGCCATATAAGATGCCTCCGTAGGTAATGGTGTTCGTTTCTGGACCTATACCTCGGGTCAATTCATTGGTAGGCTTAACGCTCTCCGTATTATACAATGCAGATTCATCATTAAAACTCAACCACATTCGTCTTGCTACCGCACTGACACAGTGCTTATTACCATATCCTGCAAAAGCAGGATTGTAAGATAATTTGTTAAATCTCCAATGGGTGTAATGTGGATCCTGTTGCGCATCTGACGCAAAAAAGAGTCCAAATGAAAATAGGATAGTCAAGAATTTCAAACGCGTACTTTTCATCTTATTTATAAGTTACAAATATGCAAATAGTAATTTACTATTCAAAATAGGAAACGAATATAGATGTAAAATATTGCAGAATCAACTCTAGACACGGCGATGGAGAGATCTTTCGTAAATTTTAGCGCAATGTATATTGGAACAGGAATGCTGAGGTGAAAGAAGAAAAATATAGGAAATAAACCCTGAGAGGGCCTTAGAACTAAATGACTCTACCTCACCAATTGTTGATTGATATTTGTTGTAAAATGGAGGCATAAGATGTTATTATGTAATGCTTTATACATTTTATGTTTTAGGTGAATAGTAATGCATTTACAAAAAATAATGAATAAAGTGTGGAAAAAAGAATACACATCTTGTCTAAAAAAGAAACCACTGGGCATTATTGTTGTATTAATAAATAGACAATGGCGCATATATTAGTAATCGACGACGAAAAAGCAATCCGCGATACTCTAAAGGAGATCCTGGAGTATGAGAAATTTAATGTAGATGTAGCTGAGGACGGAAAAAAAGGTCTGGCAATGCTTCAGAAAGATGAATATGATGCCGTTTTATGTGATGTAAAAATGCCAGGTATTGATGGAATGGAACTTTTAGATCAAGCGCAAGGCCTTGTACCTGATGTTCCAATCATTATGATCTCAGGGCATGGCACCATTGAGCTAGCTATAGAAGCAACGAGAAAAGGGGCATACGACTTTATATCGAAACCACCCGATCTAAACCGTCTTTTAATTACCATACGAAATGCGGTTGATAAGACCACCTTGGTTACTGAAACCAAAGTCCTTAAGCGTAAAGTAACTAGAACGTTCGACATCATTGGTGAAACTCCTGCTATAGCTAAAATTAAAGATACCATTGAAAAAGTGGCCCCAACTGAGGCTAGAGTTTTAATAACAGGAGAGAACGGAACGGGAAAAGAACTGGTGTCGCGATGGATTCATGAAAAAAGCACTAGAGCAAATGCCAAGTTAATTGAGGTAAATTGTGCCAGTATACCAACGGAGTTAATAGAAAGTGAACTTTTTGGTCATGAAAAAGGTAGTTTTACTTCAGCGCACAAACAACGAATTGGAAAATTCGAGCAGGCGCACGGTGGGACATTGTTTTTAGATGAAATTGGAGACATGAGCATGGCAGCTCAATCCAAAGTATTAAGGGCTATTCAAGAGGGTAAAATTACCCGTGTTGGTGGAGATATAGAGATTAAGGTTGATGTTCGCATTGTTGCGGCGACCAATAAGAATTTGCTTCAGGAGATCGAAGAGAGCAACTTTAGAATGGATTTATACCACAGACTAAGTGTTATTCTAATTCATGTTCCCAAGCTAAATGACCGTGTGGATGATATTCCTTTAATTGCCAATAGCTTTTTAGGTGAAATATGTGCTGAAAACGGCTTGGCCTTGAAGGAATTTACACCTGATGCATTTGAGGCATTAAAAGAGGTTAATTGGACGGGGAATATCCGGGAATTACGAAATGTAATAGAACGACTAGTTATATTGTCTGGTGAAGCTATTACAGGTGATGATGTATACATTTACAGCAACCCTGCACAGCGAGGCTCAGATCCTTTTGGTGTAGTGGATAGTTATCAAAAACTCCAAGAGTTTAGAGATTGGGCAGAGAAGGTATTTATCGAGCGAAAGCTAATTGGAAACGGTTGGAATGTGGCCAAAACAGCACAAGAGATTGATATTCAGAGAAGCCATCTCTACAATAAAATAACCAAATACGAACTAAGCAGAAGATAGCATGTCCGCTATTGGTAATGATATTGACCACGCAGCAAAATTGCTTAGCGAGGGTGAAATTGTTGGGATTCCAACAGAGACCGTTTATGGCTTGGCTGGAAACGCATTTGATAGCAATGCAGTTGCCAAAATTTTTGCGGCTAAAGACAGGCCTGCATTTGACCCACTCATTGTTCATATTGGTCATTTATCGCAGATAGATCTTTTGGCAAAAGAGATTCCCAAGTCTGTAAAATCTATGTTAGAGGAATTATGGCCAGGCCCATTAACTGTGGTTCTTCCTCGGCAAAGCATAATTCCAGATATTACAGTTTCAGGACATGAAAAGGTCGCTATTCGAATGCCAAGTCAAACGATGGCGCTTGAATTACTAAGAAATTTAGATTTTCCTCTTGCGGCACCAAGTGCAAATCCATTTGGTTATATTAGTCCTACCAAGGCCAGGCACGTTATCGCGCAGTTAGGCGATAGAATCCCCTATGTTTTGGATGGCGGGGATTGCGATGTAGGCATTGAAAGTACCATCATCGAACCCATGGGAGTGGATTGCAATGTCCTTAGGTTAGGGGGTTTGGAACTTGGAAAACTGGCTCCTTATTTCAACAATTTTAATAGAATGCTTAATAAAAGCAGCAATCCAAGCGCTCCAGGGCAATTGGCAAAACATTATTCTCCAAGGAAAGAAATTAGTGTTTTTGAGCGCAAGGAGGAATTTCCTGAGAGCAATACTGCGACTTATATTCTTTTTGACTCATATATAGAGGGAATACCTGAAAAAAATCAATTGATTTTGTCCAAAAAATCGGATTTAAACGAAGCAGCTAGCAATGTGTTCTCATTTCTTCGCAAGGCTGACGAAATGGAAGGAAACGAAATCTTAGCTTTAAAACTACCCGAAGTTGGCCTAGGCCCGGCCATTAATGATCGATTGTATAGAGCAGCAGCAAAATGATTTTACTTCTTGAATTGGCCCTTGAACAAATTAGGAGAAGGCTATAATCATATATCATTTCAGTCATATTTATTTCAATATTTTGATTAATCGCAATATTCGGCGAAATTTGCCTTGAATGAAAAAAACAGCTACCCTTTGTTTGGTTCTTTTGGTTGCACTCAACGTCTCGGCTCAAGTGAAAAAAAATGTAAAATGCGAAAGAGATATCTCATTGCATTTAAGCCATATTTTTAATCCTTCAGAGGCGTCCTCTTCATGGATAATTCCCCTCAAGACAGAAAAAGACAGGTTAATGCCAGAACCAAAGGGCCTTAATAATACCCTAACAAAAAAGCTGGATCATGAGCGAATGATGCACATGCAAAGTTCCATTATTCGGCATGGAAACTTTACCGCTGAACCCACAGATAAAGCTACAATTAGCCCTAAAATTGAGAAGGGATTTAGTAATTTTTCTGGAGGGGGAACGCCCAATGATAATCATGTGGCAGTAGGTAATGATGGCAAAGTTATCGCTGTTCTCAATACTACAATAAGGGTTTATGATTCTTCTGGTAAATTTATAAAAGTATGGAGTTTGGAAAGTTTTACAGCTCCCAACGGAGGAAATAATAATATCGATACACTTCCCACCTTAACCAGAACCTACGATCCCCGTGTTATCTATTGCCCGAATGAGGATAGGTATATTGTACTTTACATGCATGGAACTACAGACGCAACTAGTTTTATCGTCATGGGTTTTTCGAGTTCCAATAATCCCTTAGATCCTTGGAATGTCTATAAGATACCCGGCAAACCCACAAAGGATTCTGTTTGGAGTGATTATCCCATTGTTTCACAAACAAAAGAAGATATATTTTTCACGGTTAATTTACTTCTTAACGGAACCAGTTGGGAAGAAGGATTTACAGAAGCAGTAATTTGGCAGATCAATAAAGAAGATGGGTTTAATGGAAAAACCTTGGGTTCTAATTTATTTAAAGATATAAAATATGAAGGCGTCAGTGTTTGGAGTATTTGCCCAATTCAAAATGGGCCTATGCCTAATGGGTCCGATAATTATTTTATGAGTGTGAGGCCTTACAGCGAGAAGAATGATACTGTTTTTCTACATCGCATAACCAATACGCAACGCAGCGGACTTGCAAAATATGAGCAACAAGTATTAATTTCTGATGTACCCTACGGGTATCCGCCCAGCGCATTGCAGCCGGATACTGCATTTAAATTGCGAACGAACGATGTACGGGTACTCAGTGGTATACGCGTTGGGAATCAAATCCAATACATGCAAAATTGCATGAACTTTGGCACAAAACAGGCCCATATCACACATAACACCATTTATGATTTGGGCTCAGCTCCATTTATCAGAGGTCGCCTAATTACACATGATAGCCTGGATTACGGTTATCCTGCAATTGCTTCAGCAGGAATAGATGAAGGAGATCCAAGTTCAATTATAACTATGGTTCACACAGGCCCCTGGAACATGCCAGGTACATCAGTAATTTATAATAACCGATATGGTGAATTAAGTGAGCCAGTGAAAGTAAAAGAAGGAGAATCACTAATTTATTATACTTTTTTAGGTCCAGCAAACCAGCGCTGGGGAGATTATGAGGGTATTCAGAGAAAGTATAACGAGAAGGGAATTTATTATTTAATTGGGTCATATGGCGCCAATAATAGAATGTATTCTTGGGTGGCTCGCGTAAAATTAAACGATAAAGTTTGGGAAACCCCTGTACAGAGCATCAAGGTATTCCCTGTTCCTGCCCAATCACACTTAGATATTGAGTGGATGAATACCGTAGAGGGAAACTATGAGTTTTTGCTTTATTCCTTAGATGGCAGGAAAGTATCGAGTTCAATGAAACTCTATGTTCCTGCTGGAACTCATTTGTATCGCATAAATACGCTTCAATTTGCTACAGGCAGCTATGTCTTAAAAATTAAGGCTGGTACGAAAGAAGTTCTTACCACTAAAGTATTGATTGACTGATGCAAAATACTCCAGACCCAGGCGAAATTCTACTTCTCGACAAACCTTTGGGATGGAGCAGTTTTCAGGCGCTGAAGAAACTAAAATATTTAAAAAAGGCAAAAAAGGCAGGTCATGCCGGAACTCTAGATCCTTTAGCAACCGGATTATTAATTGTTTGTACGGAGAGAAGTACAAAGAAAATATCTGGCCTACAGGATTTGAAAAAGGTGTATACTGGAACGATTTGCCTTGGAGGAGCAACGGCTAGTGGGGACTTAGAATCAGAAATCAGTGAAACCAGGTCTTTTGATCACGTAAATGATACCCTCATAAACAGTGCGATTCCCAAGTTTTTGGGTGAAATTGAGCAAACACCTCCAATTTTTTCAGCTATTAAAGTAAATGGTAAAAGAGCCTACGAGTTAGCTCGAAAAGGAGCAGATGTTCAGATGAAGCCTAGAAAAGTTCATATTTATGATTTTAAAATTACGGCCGTAAGCCTACCTCATATAGATTTTGAGGTGGAGTGCAGCAAAGGAACATATATAAGGACCCTGGCTATGGATTTTGCCATTGCTCTCGATACTATAGGCCATTTGACCAAACTTTGCCGAACTGCTATTGGAGAATACTCGCTCGAAAATGCTAAATCAATTGATGAATGGGCACTATTACTAGAGGAGGACTAGACCGGAATTAAGGCTTAACTTTACTCTTCATTAAGCTTTTGCATTATCTTTGCTGTACTTATATTTATTATGCTTTCTAGAACAAATATTTTAAGACTGGGACTCATCGTTTTTGGGTTTTTACTTTCCTCTTTTCAGTGCAAATCTGAAAGAAGTATGGTTGATGGAGTTAAAAATCAAGGGATGAACGATGTTTTTGTTCAAAAAACCAGCACCTTGGTAAGGTTAGAAACAGGTTATAAGATCAGTGGGGTCCTCAAAAATAAACCGGAGAACTTAATTGTTCTCTTTGAAATGTCTGATAAATTGATTTTTATAGACTCTGTAAGGACCGATAAGAATGGTTTTTTTAAATTAGAAGGAGATTTAAAACATCCTTTAATCTGCCAACTGCAATGGGGTTCGGAATCAGGGATTATGTTGATTCTGAATAATAAGTGTAAACTTAAATTAGATATTGATCCTCAAGGAAGTTCAACTTCTTATGGTATTGTTGGGGATGGTATTGCTCCCACAGTAGAGCTAAAGGAGCTTTTAGAAATCAGTAATGT
>JAURQA010000036.1 GCA_030836345.1 Bacteroidota bacterium | reverse complement strand
ACTGCACCATCAGTAATAAAACAATCATTCTGTTTCAAATTCAGGTGGACTAAAACTAGCTCTCTTAATTCTTCCAACCCAAGTGGTGGTGCGTATACATGGTACTCTTCATCATGGATTGACTTTATTAAACTCTCTTTTACAGCTTCATGAGAAGGGATATGGTTTGTGTTTTGACCCATCCACATTAGATTTTTATTACTAATCAGACTGTCAAAATATTTGTTTTTTTTCTGATAATTAAAATCCATTTTTATTGCCTATTTTTAAATTTTATCAAAGGTAATAAAAGAACAATTAGGGTAATTACTACTAAACATAACGATATTGGACGCTCCAAAAAGATTAACCACGATCCTCGACTAATAATTAGACTTCTCCGGAGATTTTCTTCTAAAACTGGACCAAGTATAAGTCCAAATGCTAGAGGTGCTGTCGGTAAATTTATTTTGTAAAATAAATATCCTAGAACACCAAAGAAAATCATTATGAAGACATCACTGATTAAATTTCTAATGGCAAAGGATCCAGTAAGACATAGAACAATAATTGTAAAATTGATTATCGTTGTGGGTGCATTCAACGCCTTGACTATAAATCTGATTAAGAAAAATCCAAGTAGGAGTGTAAGGGTAATTGCTATGAACAGTGATGCATAAACGACGGAAACGAATTCGGGATTGTTCTGGAATAAAAACGGGCCAGGCTGCAGACCATGTATTAAGAGGGATGCCATCAATACGGCAGTCATCGTATCTCCTGGAATCCCTAACGTCATCATTGGAATGAGAGCACCTCCTACACAAGCGTTATTTGCTGATTCTGGTGCAACAATACCTCGTATATCACCTTTACCAAATTCTGATTTATCTTTCGCTAACTTCACTTCTTGAGCATAAGAGATTGCAACTGCGATCGCTGAGCCTGCAGCTGGAATTGCCCCAATGAACACACCAAAAATTGATCCTCGAAATATACTTTTCCATGTTTTTATTACACTTGAGAATGGTGGAAATATGTTTCCAATATTTGGTAATTTTTCAGAATCCTTTGAGGTTTCTATATTTTTCAGGATTTCTGACATACCAAATAGCCCAATCGATAATGGGACTAAATTGATTCCATTTTGTAAAAACTCTGTTCTGAAATCAAATCTAAGCATGTCGGTCATATTATCAAAACCGACCATCCCTAAAATCACTCCAAGAACTCCAATGACTATCCCCCTGTATGTTGAGCCAGGTGTTGAATATGCTAACATTGCTAGACCAAATAGAGCTGCTGCTGCAAATTCGGGGCTCCTGAAATTCATAGCACTTTTGATAATAACTGGTGCTAAGAGCATCAATATCAATAAGCCAACTAAGCCTCCTACAGATGAAGAAAACAGAGCATAAGCTAGCGCATACCCACCTTTGCCCTTTTTTGCTAGTGGGAAGCCATCAATTTGAGTTACTATTGCTCCTGGTGTACCGGGTATATTTAGAAGAATTGCCGATATGGAACCCCCAAAAACACTTGAGGAGAAAACTGCCATCAGAAATACCATTGCGGAATTCTGATCAAGATAAAAACTCACTGGAAGTAGTATCGCCAACGTCATTGTACTGCTGATACCAGGAATTGCTCCCAATACGATTCCAAGTGCTACCCCGATAACTGACAGTAGTAATGTTTCAGGGTTCGTTAAAATCTGAATACTACTTATAAAAAAACGTTCTAAAAGCATTATGGTAAAGGCGTATTCAATAACTTCATAAAAAATAAATAAACTACACTATTTACTATAAGAATCATGAATATAGTATTTATAAATAATTTCTTTTTATCTTCATTTCTAAGTTTACCATAAAGAAGAAACCACAGAATTGTTAATCCGTTGATTGTTAATAAATATCCCAAGAACTTTGTCAAAAAAACGATGGTAACTAGAAGAATACTAAGTAGAAGAGGTAAGTTTGCAGAATGAAAAACTTCTTTCAAGGAACGTCCGTTCTCTGCTTTTATTTGGGTGAGGAATGTTATTGAGGATATACTTAAGATTGATAACAGAATGAGAGGTAGTAATCCGGCACCCGGGTCATTAGTTTTATATATTCCTTCTACTAACTCGAATCTATCAAAAATGGAATACCAGCCAGCAACTGCAAACACCCCCGTTACTACTGCAACAGTCAGTACTTCATAATTAATCTTCTTCATTTCGTATTAGGGGAGTGAGTTCCACTCCCCCTTCCTTTAATTATTTTTTCCTTTGAGTGACTAGACCGGCTTCCAATAGAATTGGATATACGTTTTGGTCATGATTATTTATTGCACCGAGTGTATCTACAGAGTTCATCGGTGTTACCACATAGCCTGCTGTCTCAGCGGCTTTCATGAATTCAGGATCCATCATAGTTTTTAGAAAGATATCTTCCAAAACCATTCGCCTCATGTAGGGCACTCCTTTGGGCACAAACAAAGCTCGCCAGTCGCCCGCTACTAGCTCAAACCCCTGTTCTGCAAATGTTGGAACATCTGGAGCTTTGAAATGCCTTTTGGTTGATGTGACGCCCAGTATTTTCAAACTTCCTGCCTTGTGTTCTTCAGACACTTGAGCAACAGGAAGCGTTGCTGATTGAACCTCTCCAGATAATAGTGCAGCTTTTGTTGCCGCATATCCTTTATAAGGGACCTGAGACATATTCACATCAAATGTACTCTCAATCAGTGATGCAACAACGGCTGATGATCCTCCAGGTGGATCGTTACCATTCATCAGATCCCCAGGACTTGATTTGATTTTATCAAAATACTCGCTAAGCGAATTTATTCCTGTATCAGCTCGGACTGTTAGAGCTCCCGGGTCAGGTCCAAAGAATGCAAGCGGATCAATTTCGCTCAATTCTGTTGCTTCTGCATTGCTATAATTTCTTGCTACAAAGCTAGATCCTATAATCCCAACCGTGTAACCATCAGGGGTTGCTTCAGCTGCAAATCTAACCCCTGCAGCACCGCCTGCACCAGTTACATTATTGACTACAACAGGTACCCCAGCTCTCTCACTCGCATACTTCGCAATCAGTCTTGATACTGTGTCTTGACCTCCCCCCGGTGACCAATTACAAATAATTGTAATTGTTTTTTCCGGGAACTCGGCAGCACCCACAGCAGCACTGTTGAAGCCGAATACTGCTAAAACTAACCCAATGGCAAGTACGATTCTCTTCATTGCTACCTCTATTAGATAGTATTGTTAATTCTAGATTCTTAGAGATCACTTATTTGTTGGTGCCAAGACTAGTCTTACTTTCAATTAGGCAAACTGTCTCAGACCCGACGATGCGTGGAATTGTAGTATTGATCGACAAATTTCAGTCCGAATCAAGCGTACATCCCTCTAAGAGACTAGGATTTTGGAAATTCTAACGTATGGTTAGAAAAATCCATTTATTAATAATTT
>JAURQA010000035.1 GCA_030836345.1 Bacteroidota bacterium | reverse complement strand
TTTATTCGCATTAAAGATAATGAAACAAGGGTATTTTCTTTTATTATTAACCCCTAGAAGGGGATTTTTTATTCAATCCTAGGTACTCAATTCCTTAAATTGAGGGGCTTCTCTTTCTTAGGTATTAAAGGGGGATATCACGCAAAATTCACCTTTCCTTTTTGAGTTCAAAAACCAAAAGACAATATCCACAAGAGTTTGTATGGAAGAATGGCAAAAGAACTACCTTTGCTGCCAAAATTATGGAAAACCGTATCGTTGCCATTGTTGGTAGACCGAACGTAGGGAAAAGTACCCTATTTAACCGATTAACAGGAAGGCGAAAGGCTATTGTTGATGATCATAGTGGGGTAACTCGTGATAGGCATTATGGCGTAAGTGATTGGAATGGGATGGATTTTACCGTAATAGATACGGGTGGATTTGTTCCCGATAGTACAGATATTTTTGAAAAAGCCATACGAGAACAAGTTCACATTGCCATGGAGGAGGCTTCTGTTTTACTATTTGTAGTTGATGCTATTTCAGAAATACATCCTTTGGATCAAGAATTTGCGAATATTCTTAGAAGAACTAAAAAACCAGTTATTCTGGTTGTGAACAAAGTAGATAATGACACTTTGCGTTTTCAAAGTTCTACTTTTTATCAATTAGGTTTTGATGAGCTTTTTGACATTAGCAGTGCAAGCGGGGCTGGAACAGGTGAATTACTAGATAAAGTGGTGGAGGAATTAAAGGAATTAAAGCCTTTTGAGGATACAACGAGTCATTTACCTAAAATAGCGATTGTAGGAAGACCGAACGTAGGTAAAAGCTCCTTTATTAATGCCCTTATTGGGGAGGATAGAAACATTGTAACGGATATTGCAGGCACCACCCGAGATAGTATTGACACGGTATATAATGCCTATGGCAAAGAGCTTGTTTTAGTTGATACTGCTGGTATACGAAAGAAAAGTAAGGTTCACGAAAACATTGAATTTTACTCGGTCATGAGAAGTGTTAAAGCATTAGAAAATAGCGACGTTGTTGTCATATTACTAGATGCTGAACTTGGTATGGAATCGCAAGATTTAAATCTATTTTGGCTAGCTCATCGACAGGGAAAAGGAATAGTTGTTTTGGTAAATAAGTGGGATTTGGTGGAGAAACAAACCAATACGCATAAGGATGTGGAGGACTTTATTCGAGAGAAAACCGCACCGTTTGTAGATTATCCAATCATGTTTATTTCTGCACTAAATAAACAACGTATTTTTCAGGCCATGGAAACAATTATGAAGGTTCATGACAATATGACCATTAAAATTAGCACCAACAAACTAAATAATTACTTACTTCCAATTATAGAAACGACTCCACCTCCAAGTAGAAAAGGGAAGTTTGTACGCATCAAATACATTACTCAGTTGCCTACAAAAAAGGTAAGTTTTGCTTTGTTCTGTAATTTGCCACAGTACGTTGCTGAAAGCTATACTCGATTTTTAGAAAATCAATTGCGTGAAGAGTTTGATTTTAATGGGATACCCATTAATCTTTTCTTTCGAAAGAAAAACTAATTAACTTATTTTGATTCGTAGTAATTATTCCAAAGATCCCGAATAATTCCGTCCTTGAGGCCCATATTTGGTGCCATTATCTCTTGAATGTTGCAATTTTTTAAAATATTCCAAACAATATCTCCTGCATATTCAATAACCTCGGCTCTATCAGGATTTAACTTTAATTCATAAACCCTTTCGTGTTTGGTCATGGACTTGATCATTTTTAATGTTGATTGAAAATCTCTGTTGTGATTAAACTCATTCGATTTTACTCCACTAAGCTGATTTATTTTCACAATATTACCTCCCGTTCCAATGGCTTGCAATTCATCGTTGGTTTCTTTGTTCAACTCTTTTAACCAATTTTTCATTCGCTTTTGTTCTGAATCTTTGACTTTTCCTTCTCTCATGCGAACTGTGCCAATGTTAAAACTCTCGTATTGATTTACTATTCCATTGCACAAATAAGCTAATTCTGTGCTACCTCCACCCACATCAATATGAAGGAGGTGGTGTTTACGAGGAATTTTTTCCATTATAGCTAACTGTATCAACCTGCTTTCTTCTTTTCCTGCTATAATCTCAATGTTTATTCCTGTTTGCTTTTGAATATTAGTAATTATCTGGTCACTATTCTGAGCATCTCTCATGGCGCTTGTTGCACATGCTTTATAGTAATCTACATTGTAAATATCCATCAATAGCGCAAAAGCCTGCATGGATTTAGATAATAACTCTGCCTTTTTTTTCCCAATTTTATTTTTATTAAACACGTCATCCCCAAGCCTTAATGGTAAACGTGTAAATTCTACCGTTTTAAATTGAGTATTCTTGCTATCTTCCCTCAAAGGTCTAGTGATAGCAAGCCGAACAGCATTGCTTCCGATGTCAATAGCAGCAAATTTCATATTCGTTCAATTTTAATAAATAGCATCTCAAAAAAATCTTGACTCTTCTCAAAGTCTTCCAATACGACTGTAAAAAAAGCATTATTCTTAGCGTTGGACCAAGTTTCTTGAACATCATTAAGCAAACAAAAGAGTTCTTCCCTCTCCTCGGGATCCTTTAAAAATTCTGTGGGATTTCTTAGGATGAGTTGCAGAGGACATTTATACTCGGGAAGATTGCAAAGGTCATCAAACAAAATATCTAAATCACCCTTATAAGAACTCTCAAACGAGAGCTCCTTTTTTAGGTATTCATGAACCTCTAACATGTGATTAAACTCAGCGCAGTCAAGCACTAATTGCGTTTGACCACCGACTTTAATCTCTTTTATATTTTTTGATATAGTTAGCATTATAAGCGCCCTTTTTATTTATCTATTGTTCTAATACTCCAAACACTAAAATAGGTCAAGTGGAATATCCAGATCTTTAATATTAAGGCTTAAAGATAGTATCATTTCGAACCCATTGTTTACAAAACTAAAACAGGTACCATACTCAGGCAAACTGAAGTACCTCTGGAAAAAATAAAAGGTGAAAGCATTCTGTTTTTATGACACAATGGCTTATTTATTCTTTAAATAATTTAATGAACTACTATTTTCTCTACTTAACGGGTTAGTTTTGTGCCACAAACCGTTTTGGTTTGTGATTTGCTATACATATTTCAAAATGAGTACACCTAAACAACAAAAACCAAAAAAAGGGTTCAAGTTCAATGCATACATATTGTATGGAGTGCTTCTCTTAGTTTTATTGGTATTCCTCTTTGTTCCGGAAAATAAGGGAAAAAAGATTGATTGGTCTCAAGCCAAGACAATGTTGCAAAAGCAACATGTAGATAAAATGGTTTTGCACAATGACCGTTTTGCTAATATTTTTCTAAAGAAAGGAGCAAAAGATAACAACAGTTATAAGGGGAAAATAAAAAAATCTCAAAGCCTAATGGCTACAGAAACTCCTGATTTCAGTTTTGAATTTGAAAAGGACTTTTTAAATCTGGAATTGCAAAAGTTTCAAAAGGACATGCAAAAAGGTCAATCGGGCTATGAATTGCCTATCATTTTTGATAGCAGCACGAGTATGTTTAGCGGTTTTATGGGAACCTTACTTATGATGGGAATTATTTTCTTTATCATCAGCTTGGTTATGCGACGAATGGGCGGTGGCGCTGGAGGCGGTGCAGGTGGTCCAAATATTTTCAACATTGGCCGTAGCAAAGCCCAACTTTTTGACCAAGACAAAAAAGTAAAAGTCACTTTTAAAGATGTGGCTGGATTAGAGGAAGCAAAAACGGAAGTTATGGAAGTCGTAGACTTTCTTCAAAACCCAAAAAAATATACCAATTTAGGTGGAAAAATACCAAAAGGAGTTTTATTGGTAGGCCCTCCAGGAACGGGAAAAACGCTACTGGCTAAAGCAGTAGCTGGCGAAGCGGGTGTTCCTTTCTTTTCATTAAGTGGATCTGACTTTGTAGAAATGTTTGTTGGTGTTGGTGCAAGTAGAGTTCGTGACTTATTCAAACAAGCAAAGGAAAAAGCTCCTTGTATCATCTTCATTGATGAAATTGATGCTGTGGGAAGAGCCAGAGGAAAAAACTTGGCTCAAGGAGGCAATGATGAACGAGAAAATACCTTAAACCAATTGTTATCTGAAATGGACGGCTTTGGAACGGATAGTGGGATTATATTGATGGCCGCTACGAATAGGCCAGACGTTTTAGATTCTGCCTTATTGAGGCCTGGAAGATTTGATCGTCAGATTGGCGTAGATCGCCCAGACATTAAAGGAAGAGAACATATTTTTAAAGTACATCTTAAGCCATTAAAAAAATTAAGCGAAGATGTAGATTCGAAAAAATTGGCCGCTCAGACTCCAGGATTTGCCGGTGCAGAAATTGCTAATGTTTGTAATGAAGCGGCACTTATTGCGGCAAGAGGAAATAAGGAAAAAGTGGAAATGGAAGATTTCCAGAATGCTATTGATCGAGTTATTGGAGGCTTGGAAAAAAAGAATAAAATTATTTCTCCTGAGGAAAAGAAAATTGTAGCCTATCATGAGGCTGGCCATGCGGTGGCCGGTTGGTATTTAGAACATGCAGACCCCTTGTTAAAGGTTTCTATTGTCCCCAGAGGATTGGCTGCCCTAGGATATGCGCAGTACCTTCCCAAAGAGCAGTATCTCTACAGAACTGAACAACTTCAAGACAGTATGTGTATGACTTTGGGTGGAAGAGCTGCTGAA
>JAURQA010000034.1 GCA_030836345.1 Bacteroidota bacterium | reverse complement strand
ATAAGTATACCGGTGTAGATGGTATGGGAGAAATAGACCGAATATTTGAAGACCTAAGCAAGGCAATTCTTAAACTAAATGGGTCTGCCGGCCTTTAAAAAGTTACAGCCTCTACTTAAAACCATATACCTCTATTCATGAATGGATGAGAGTAATAATAAGGAGGGTTTAATAAAATATGGAAAAAGCAAAAAATACTCAGTGCATTCTATTCGATTTAGATAACACCTTATGGGATTTTGACGGGAATGCCAAAATAGCACTCAGCCAACTGTATCAGAAACACAACCTTGAAAAGCTAACGGGCAAAACAGATCTGGCCTTTATTGAATTATATGAGGTAACGAACGCTGAATATTGGAGACGTTATGAGAAGGGTGAGGTAGATAAGGAGACCTTAAGGACTCGGCGATTTATCGATGCTCTTCAAAAATTAGGATTGCGTGAAGATCTTCAACCGAAAGGCCTCTGGCAAGAATATTTAGATATATGCCCTACTATTCCAACTTTAATTCCAAATGCCCTAAGCACTTTAGCGCATCTGAAAAAGCACTTTAAAATAGGTTTACTCACCAATGGTTTTGAACAAACACAGCAAACTAAAATAAAATGTAGCGGTATTCATCAACACATTGATTTTATGTTAAGTTCGGAAAGTTTTGGAATTCCTAAACCACGTAAAGAAATATTTGACAAGGCCGTTGAAATGGCTGGCATGACTCATGAGGAGTGCATATATATTGGCGACAACAGGGAAACAGACGTTATAGGTGGCTTAAACGCTGGAATAAAAACAGCCTGGTTTAAGCTGTCAGAAGGACCAAAGGTTGAACATCCTTTGTTTCTAGGCGAATATGCTCACCTGGATGATTTTAGGGCTTATGTAATGGGCTTAAATAAAAATGACAAATAACACAGTATAAAGCATCTTTAAAAAGTTTATATTTGTGAAAAAGAAAGAAATAAAATGAATAAAATAGTATCTCTGTTAGCTTTAATGATGATCGTTTCTTTGGGTTATGGTCAGTCTGTAGAATACACAGATGGGAAAGTCCTGTCCTGGTACGCTCCCAACACAGGTAGTTACGATTGTAAAATCAAAATAAAAAATATTAAAGGCCAAGAAGTAATCTTGAAGTATGCTAAGGTAAGTTCTGACTTTCCGAGTGGTTGGGATGTAACCCTTTGTGATAATTTCAACTGTTTTACACAACTGGTAGATACAGGCTCCTTTTATCCAATGAAGGATATGGAATACGGTGAAATGAAAGTAACTATTGATGCTAAAGGCGTGGCTGATACCGCTTACATAAAATATGCAATTTGGGATAAAGAAAACCCATCTTTAATAGATACTATTGACTATACAATTTACGTAAATTTTGGCGCTAACGCGAATACTTTGGCTAATTCAGATATTGCTATTTATCCGAACCCGGCTAAAGATGTGGTAAACATATCAGCTAGCGAAGGAAGTATAGCATCCTTGTACAGTAGCAATGGACAACTACTCATTAGCGAAACATTAGCAAATAAAGTTGAACAGCTTGATGTATCAGGTATGAAGGCAGGCTTATATGTATTAACCTTGCTTGATTCTAAAGGAATACGAAGTTCACAGCTTATTATTGAATAACTTAAATAAGAATTAAAAAAAAGGCCTTTGATAAATCAAAGGCCTTTTTTCTTAGGTATTTATATAACCTAAATTTGATGGCTACTTCTCCCAATACTATAGTATGAAAAACCGTGTTTTTCAGCCAAAGCATTGTCAAAAACATTGCGCCCATCAAAAATTACTTTATCTTTTATTCGTGCGATAAGTTCTACAAAGTTTGGGCTCCTAAATTCTGGCCATTCGGTAGCAATAATCAAAAAGTCTGAATTATCGCAGGCTTCGTAAGGGGTGTTAAAGAATACTAAATCCTCATGCTCACCTAATAGGCCTTTCACATTATTCATAGCCTCAGCATCATAGGTTTGAATAATAGCTCCGCGACTGCGCAAATCCTGAATTAGTTCTAAAGCTGGAGCCTCTCTTATATCATCTGTATTTGGCTTAAAGGCTAATCCCCAAAGTGCAACTACCTTGCCTTTAAGATCTTCGCCGTAATGGCTCACTATTTTAGGTATTAATGCTTTCTTTTGGCTTTCGTTCACCTGCTCTACGCTTTTAAGTATCTTAAAATCATACCCCGCATTTTCTGAAGAATGAATCAGTGCCTTTACATCTTTTGGGAAACAACTGCCCCCATATCCTATTCCTGGAAAAAGAAACCTTTTTCCTATTCTAGCGTCACTTCCTATTCCCAAGCGCACCATATCGACATCTGCATCTAAGCGCTCGCACAATTGCGAAATTTCATTCATAAACGAAATTTTAGTGGCTAAAAAACTATTCGCTGCATATTTAGTTAACTCGGCGCTTCGAACATCCATAAATATCACTGGGTTTCCTTGCCGCACGTACGGTGCGTACAAATCACCCATGATTTCTCTTGACCTTTCTGAGTTGGCTCCAATGACAACCCTATCTGGCTTCATGAAATCATCAACAGCAACTCCTTCTCTTAAAAATTCGGGATTAGAAACAACATCAAATGGTCCATTATAATTCAGTTTAATTGCTTCGGAAACTTTATCTCCTGTACCCACAGGCACTGTACTTTTATCTACGATTACCTTATAGTCATTTAGTATTTTACCTAAATCTTCGGCTACTCCTAAAACGTATTTAAGATCTGCACTTCCATCCTCACCAGGAGGAGTGGGCAAAGCAAGAAATATGATCTTAGCATCTTCTACAGCCTGCTTCAAATTGGTTGTGAATCGCAAGCGATTCTCTCGCAGATTCCTCTGAAATAACACTTCCAACCCAGGCTCATAAATGGTTATTTTACCTGATGAGAGGCTGTTAACCTTATTCTCATCAATGTCAACACAAGTTACTTGGTTTCCTGTTTCTGCGAAGCAAGTTCCAGAAACTAATCCAACGTACCCTGTTCCTATAACGGCTATTTTCATTTGTTAAAATAATTCTTAATTGTGTTTGTAATAAATGTTAGTTGCGATTCATCCATTTCAGTACTTATAGGCAGGGACAGTACTCTGTCGCAAAGGTCATCCGTGGTATATAATATGTTATTTTGGAAATATGCTTCCTGTTTATGCAGAGCTATGGGATAATAAATCATGCTTGGGATATCATTTTCTGCCAAAAATTCTTTGAGTTTATTCCTATCTTCTATATGATCTAAACGTATGGTGTATTGATGAAAAACATGCGTACTATTGGATACTCTATTTGGAACCTGCAAAGGCAACCTTTCTAAGTTTTTATCATAATGCGTAGCAACCTTATTCCTCGCGTTTTCAAAATCTTTAAGATTCTTTAGCTTAACTCTTAAAACGGCGGCTTGAATGGAGTCTAAACGACTATTTAAGCCTATTATTTGATGTACGTATTTTTTTGATTGACCATGGTTTGCAACCATTCGCATTATTCTGGCGAGTTCGTCATTGTTGGTCATTACGGCTCCACCATCTCCAAAACATCCCAAATTCTTACTCGGGAAGAATGATGTGGTGCCAATGTCACTCATTGTTCCTGCAGAGTAAATATCTCCATTCTGCATGGTATATGAGGCACCTATGGCCTGAGCTGTATCCTCTATTACCTTAATTTTATGTTTTTTTGCTATAGCATTAATGGCTTCCATATTTGCACATTGTCCGTACAAGTGAACCGGTGCAATTAAGGACGTATTTTCCGTAATCAAATCTTCTAGTTTTTCAGGATCCATTAAAAAAGTATCGCGTTCTACTTCGATGTATACTGGTTTTAACTTTAACAAGTAAATGACTTCAACTAAAGCTGCATATGAAAACGAGGGGGTAATTACTTCAGACCCTGAAGGTAAATCGAGAGCCATCATTGCTATTTGCAAGGCATCGGTTCCATTTGCACACCCTATTACATGTTTAACGCCAAGGTACTCAGCCAACTCTTTCTCAAAAGCATGAACCGCTGGGCCTTTAATAAAAGATGTATGGTCCAACACCTCTTGAATATTTGCGTCTATTTCGGTCTTTAATCTCTGGTATTGAGATTTTAAATCCACCATTTGAATTTTACGCATTTCTTCTCTCTGCACTAATTGCAAAAATACTATTTAGAAGCCAAAATACATGGAACTTGCATCCCATTTTAACAAATCACTAATACTCTAGTTCTGCTGAGACCAGTTTATGGTCAGATGGGATCTCACTGGAGCTGCTGTAATTTAATGTATAAAAAGATTTGTCATGAATAATATAATCAATTCTTAAACTTGGAATCAAGCCGATATAGGTAGATTCCATCCCTTTCCCTGCCTCTCTAAAAGCATCTCTTCTATTCTCTCCCAATAACAATTGGTATGTATAACTCATGGGAACATCATTTAGGTCGCCTACTAGTATATTGGGGTATGGGCTCTTATTCATATGACTCTTGATAACGCGCGCTTGTTTTACCCTATTCCCGTAGGCCATGGACATTTGATGATAAATATTTGAAGACTTTCTGAATTTAGAATGACTATTTCCTCCTTCTAAAAACTCATAATCTTGGGGGGTGAATCGTATAGATTGCAGGTGGACATTATACACGCGCACCGTATCTTGATTGATGAGCAGATCGTAGGCTATAGCCATGTTTGCCTTAGTATTAGGCAGCTCTATTGGGCTTGCCTTAAGGATGGTATGCTTTGTAAAAAGAATTAACCCAAATGGTTTGTCTTGGTTTAGTCTATGGTAGTTAAAATCATTAAACTGAGTGTTTATTAAAATGTTGCTCAAGATTGAATCCTTGTTACTTCCCAGAATATAGGCTTCTTGCATACAAATAATATCTAGGTCTTTCTCCCGGATGGTGAATAAAGCTGTATCAATAAACTCTCTTCCTTCCCAATGGCCAAATAACTTCGTATTTAAGGATCCTATTTTGAGCTGTTTTTTATTTGTATTTGAAACTCTCTCTGCTGTAAATTGCAAATATTTGCTAGCATGAAATAAACTAGAAATAGTTAACAATAAGGGCAGGAGAAATCTCATATTCAACATGGACAGCCAGATAATTATAAAAATTATATTTAAGGATAAGAGAAATGGGAAACCCAAGCCCAAGAATTGAGGGAAGCTCCAAACCTCAGGATCAACCGCTAAGCACAAGTTCGAGATACCCAGTAGAACACTGTTCACTATGGTACCTATCCAAGCTAACCTCTGTATTGCATTTTTTCCTATTTCCACTAAATTTCTTTGCTGTTGTTGAATAGCGTTTGCTTTTCTTTCTCGGTAAGATTGCTGTAACCCGCTTTGTTAATTTTATCTAGAATAGCATCTATCTCTGCCTGCGCATTTCCCTTTTTAGTCTGTTTGGTCTTTGTCTTTTTAAGATTAATTTTCACTGAGGCTGACCTCTTGGGTACTCTTTCCTTTTTATTAAATTGAATGCCAGATAGCGTATCTAACAGAGGAATTTTAATAGAACCCATGGCATGCATCATTCCAATAACACCCACTAAACCGCCAATCAAGGTCACTAACCCAGATCCAAAGGTTACTGGATTAAAAATAATCACGACATCAAAAAACAACTTGAATACGGCAATCCATCTGAGCTGTACTTTAAATGCTCCAAAGAGGTACACTTCGTAGAATGGTTTAAAAATAGCTGTGCCATAAACAATAGCTGCTACCGCTGGAGCTGCCGTAAACATGGCATAGGATTTTCCGTATGCGACGCCTACAATTAAAATATAACATAGGGATGCAATAGCTCCTGCCACGAAAAAGAAATTATATATCTTTTTCTTTCCAAGGAGGTCCTCACTAATTCTTCCAAAGAAGAATAACCATACGCAATGACCAATTAAATCAAAAATTCCATTGCTTCCTAAAAATCCGGTAAGGAGGGTCCATGGAGTAAACAATACATCATTGGGGTTGCTATGTAAAGTTAAAAACCGACTGGCAAAACCAGGGAGTATTCGATCGATAATCCATGAAAAAACAAATACGTATGCCATAAGAAGCATTAAGTTTCTCACTGCTGTATGCTGGGGTTTAAAAGGTATAAAATCTTCTTTAGTCGCCATTACCAACCTCTTTTAAAATATTTTGAAAACCAGAATTTAACTATAACAAAACCCGTAATTGCCCCTCCTAAATGTGCAAAATGGGCTATGGGGTCTCCTTCGAAACCACCTAAACCAAGAAACAAATCAACAACAATAATGCCGGGCACTAAATATTTAGCTTTGATAGGATAAGGAATAAGAATAAAGTACATTTTTTGATTTGGGAAATAGTACCCAAAAGCAACGATAATCCCATATAATGCCCCGCTTGCTCCACACATGGGACTATAGTTTAAAGCAGTCACTAATCCACTCTTTACAGGAATGAATGAACCAAAAGCTTTTTGTAATTGATAGGCGTCTGCGGCAAAATGCAAGAGTAGGGCTCCTGCGGCACTCAAAAAAAACAGGAGTAAAAATTTCCGTGTTCCTAACTCTTGCTCGATTACATTTCCAAACATCAAAACACCCAGTCCATTAAACAGCAGGTGCATGTGATTGCCATGAGAGAAAATATGGGTAATTAGTTGCCATGGTTTAAAATAGGCACTATCTGGATAGAAGACATAGAAGTTGGCTAGATAGTCAAAGTCTATTTTTGGACTGACCATTTGAAATAAGTAGGCAAGAATAAATAAAATGAGAAGGTTTAATGTTCCGTGTTGAATTTTAAACTGCATTAAACGTTACCCTTTCTAAACATATCAAATAGCATCTCATCATCTATGCGAACAACTGTGGGCAAACCTTCTGGCGAAAAATTAGGATTTTTGCATTTCAGCAATTGATTGACAAAAACTAATTGTACTTCTTTTTCCATGATCACATTTGCATTTACAGAAGCATTATTTGCCAAACTGGTTGCAACAAACTCATGGTATGATTCTGTTACATTTCCCTTGGCATTTGCAATATCATCTAGCATATTTTCAATCACCTCTTGTTCGTTGTTATTTTTAATATCTGGAGGCAAACCATTGACCAAAATGGCATTTCCGCCAAAATGGCTTAAATCAAATCCTATTTTCTTTAAGATATCCTTTGATTCTTCAAAAACAGATAACAAACCTTTACTTAGCTCAACACTTTTAGGAAACAATAAGGTTTGGCTGGGGCCATCGCCTAATTCAATGAACTCCATGTATTTCTCGAAAAGGATTCTTTTATGCGATCTATGCGTATTTACAACATGCAATTCCCCATTAATACTGGCAACTATGTATCCGTTTTTAAGTTGAAAACAGAACTGCGCTTCTATGCCTTCTTTTGGAACCAATTCTTCTTTTTTCGAAGAAGATTCCATCTCTGTATTTCCAGCATTCACATCAATTGGACCCAAGACTTTGGCCCAATCCTGGTGACGCTTGGATGAATCATAACCTGATTCAAATGGGTTGTACGATTTATTTGAAGCCGGCACACCCGCTGACTTATCCAGTTGAATTTCATTTTTATAGGTGGGTTTTGACAATAGATCATCCAAGCCATCCAGTCCCCCTAAACTCATATCTGGTTGAACAACAAAACTGCCTATTGCCTTGCGCACTGCAGATTTAAGAATCGTATAAACATGCTTCTCATCCTCAAATTTTACATCTGTTTTAGTAGGATGGATATTTACATCAATTTTAGCCGGGTCTACATTTAAAAAAATACAATAGGTTGGAAACGAACCAGTATCGATAAGACCCTCGAAAGCGGCCATAACTGCATGATGAAAATAAGCACTCTTAATATATCGACCGTTTGCATAAAAAAATTGATTCCCTCTGGTTCTTTTTGCCTTGCTAGGAATACCCACCAAACCACCAATTTGAATAATTTCTGTATTTTCTTCGAGCTGTATTAAATCCCCTTCTTTAAATCCAATCAAAATGTCTTTAAGACGGCCTTCGGTATCCGATGCTCTTAACTTTTGGACTTCATTATCATTGTTATAAAGTTCATATTCAATGCTTGGGTTAACGATAGCCTGCCTCTGAAATTCTTCAATGATATGCTTTGTTTCAACAGCAATAGATTTTAGAAAATTTCTTCGTGCTGGGATGTTAAAGAATAAATTCTTAACCGTAATTGAGGTACCAACAGGAGCTGCACATAATTCTTGAGTTTTAATTTCAGAACCATGAATAATAATTTTGGTCCCTGCGTCATCGTCTTTTCTTCGTGTCACCATTTCAACCATAGAAACAGCAGCAATACTTGCTAAGGCTTCGCCTCTAAAACCATAGGTGTTGAGCGAATATAAATCCTGAGCCTGTGAGATTTTACTCGTTGCGTGCCTTTCCCAGCACATTCGAGCATCTGTTTCGCTCATTCCAATCCCATTATCTTGAATTTTAATGAGGCTACTTCCCCCATTTTTAATAAACAGCTTTATTTTAGTGGCTTTTGCATCGAGACAATTTTCGAGCATTTCCTTTACAGCACTCGCTGGTCTTTGAACCACCTCGCCTGCTGCAATTTGATTGGCTACATTATCGGGAAGAAGCTTTATTACATCTATCACTGATTAACAAAGATACGCATGAACAAACAGTTTTTACACGTGCTTTTTGGTGATGAGTATGAATTTAAGAATAAAGGTTAAAGTATTCTTTCAGTATCCCATTGCTCGAGGTAATCAGCTACGCGCCTCACAAACATGCCTCCTAAAGCGCCATCGACTACTCTATGATCATAACTATGGCTCAAGTACATCATGTACCTAATCGCAATTACGTCTCCATGCTTGGTTTCTAGAACGGCTGGTTTTTTACGAATGGCTCCAACTGCCATAATTGCAACTTGTGGTTGATTTATTACGGGTGTTCCCATCACGTTTCCAAAGCCACCGACATTGGTTAATGTATAGGTGCCACCTTGAATTTCTTCTGGACTTAGTTTGTTATCTCTGGCTCTAACAGCTAAATCATTTACGGTTCGCGTAAGTCCAATCAGATTCATATTATCTGCGTTCTTAACGACAGGAACGATGAGATTACCGTTGCTCTGGGCAACAGCCATTCCCACATTTATATTTTTTCTCTTAATTATTTTATCGCCGTCAACACTCACATTGATCATTGGAAAATCCTTGATTGCTTTGGTTACTGCCTCAATAAAAATAGGAGTAAATGTAATATTTTGACCTTCTTTAGCTTTGAAGTCGTGCTTCATCTTTTCTCTCCAAAGGAACAGCTCTGTAACATCCGCTTCTACGAAGGAGGTAACATGAGGACTGACGGTTTTACTCATTACCATATGATCGGCAATGAGTTTACGAACTCTGCCCATTTCAACCACCTCATCACCTGTATTTAAAGAAACTGCAGGTTTATGAATTTTAGGCGCATCTGTATCTTGTTTGCTCGGTTCGGGAGCTGCAGGTGCGGGCGAAGCAGCTGCTCCTCTGCTTTCCACATATTTTAAAATATCGCCTTTTGTTACACGACCCTCTTTACCTGTACCAGCAACAGTTTCCAATTCGGCCATTCCTATACCTTCTGTACGCGCAATATTCATTACTAAGGGAGAGTAAAAACGATCTCCACTATTGGTTACTGCTTCCGGCTTTGCATTTATTATTGCTTCTACTTTGGCTGTTTCTGTTATTGCTATTGTTTCATTTATCTGGGGAGCACTTGATTTTGATTCGGCGGCGCCGTCTCCGTCTATGTGAGCTACTACTTCACCAACTGGAACAACGTCCCCCTCTTGAAAAAGAATTTTACTTAAAATTCCTTCCTCCGATGAGGGAATTTCAGAGTCCACCTTATCTGTTGCTATTTCCACTAGGGGCTCATCTTTTTCAACTCTATCTCCTTCGTTCTTTAGCCATTTAGTAATGGTAGCTTCTGCTATACTCTCACCCATTTTGGGCATTAAAATTGATTTACTTGACATGTGAAATGAACTGCAAAAATCGCATTTTTAGTGCAGAAAGACAAAAATATTATTATTAACAGCTAAAGAAGACAAGAAAATAAATTATTTTT
>JAURQA010000033.1 GCA_030836345.1 Bacteroidota bacterium | reverse complement strand
TTTAAAATTAACATCAAAAAGATCCGCTAATTTATTCGCTGTTAAATCATATTCATTTTCATTAGCCCATGTACTCCTCGCATCCAATAATCCACTTGGAACATCGGGGCAGCTGGTGGGATAAGATAGTCCAAATACTTTGTGAGATACGTAATCAACATGATCCAGATCACCATTCATGGCTGCTTTAATCATTGCTCTCGTATATTTTAGACTCATTCGACTTCCAACGCCATACGAACCTCCACTCCATCCTGTATTTATTAACCATACATTTACGTCTGGGTTTGCGGCAAGTTTTTGGCCAAGCATCTCTGCATATTTACCAGGATGCAATGCTAAAAAGGCTTCGCCAAAACAAGCACTAAAGGTTGCTTCAGGCTCGGTTACTCCTGCTTCTGTTCCTGCGACTTTGGCTGTATATCCACTAATAAAATGGTACATAGCCTGTTCGTTTGTCAATTTAGCAATGGGAGGAAGCACACCAAATGCATCACAGGTTAAAAAGAATATATCATTGGGTGCAGGCCCTACTGAAGGCTTCACCGCATTATCAATGTTCTCTAAAGGATAGGCTACTCTCGTGTTTTCTGTAACACTTACATTGGTATAATCCACTTGATCTGAATCTCCATAAAAACGAACGTTTTCGACAAGCGCTCCTCTTTTGATAGCCCTCCAAATTTGAGGTTCTTTTTCTTCGGTCAAATCAATGCACTTGGCATAGCATCCTCCTTCGAAATTGAAGACAGAATCTTCTGCCCAGCCATGCTCGTCATCCCCAATCAATCCTCTTTCAGGATCGGCACTTAGAGTTGTTTTTCCTGTACCACTTAAACCAAAGAAGATGGTGGTATCATTGTCCTTGCCAATATTAGCCGAACAGTGCATGCTCAAAACATTTTTTTCTTGCGGCAGAATATAATTAAGCACGCCAAAAATTCCCTTTTTAATTTCACCGGTATACCCAGAACCACCAATCAAAATCATCTTTTTCTTGAAATTAACAATGGTAAAGTTCTCTTGCCTCGTGCCATCCACAGACGGATCTGCGCTAAAGGTTGGAGCGGCTAATATCACCCACTCTGTTTCAGAGCTACTTAACTCCTCGGAGCTTGGTCTAATAAAAAGATGCTTTGCAAAAAGATTTTGATACGCTCCTTCTGTAACTACCTGAATGTTTAGTTTAAAGCGATCGTCGGCACAGGCCGCACAATTTCTAATGAAAACATCTTTGCTTTCATAATGCTTAATAATTTTATCCAACAGGCCATCAAAATGTTGCTCGCTAATAGGATTGTTAACTGGTCCCCACCAAACGGTGTCTTCCGTTACACTATCCTTTACAATAAACTTATCTTTTGGACTTCTACCGGTATATTTTCCAGTGTCGGCAGCCAGAGCACCAGTATCGGTTATTTTACCTTCTCCACGCTCTACTGCTTTATTCATCAACTCCTCTGTACTTAAATTATTAAATACACTTGAGGAATTTTGAACAATCTTTTGAATTACTTCGTGATTCTTCATTCTAATAAGGGGTTTTTCTATACATCTACAAACTTACATGCATCTTAAAAATCTACCTCCATAGCCATGTGCTTTTTTTGCCTTATTTTCGTCAAGTATTCCACAAAACAGTCTTTCAACATAATGTTAAACCATATAAATCAATCAGTTAAGCACTTAAAAGTCTTATTGCTCATATTGTCCTTTTATGGTCATTTTGCCTCTAGTCAAACATTAATCAACCCTAATAAGGTCATTTTTTGGGGTATAAATGCTCTTCATACTACTACGAATTCCTACCATTATTCTAAAATTAAGACGAACCCATCCACATCATTTAAAATAAAAAGCCTGGATTCTAAAGTTCCCTTAAGGTTAAGCAAAGGGGTTGCAAAAGCATCAGATATCACATTTATTACCACTGCATTTGTGGCTGGAATTTTCGTTCTTTCAGAAATACCGAAGGATAAGAGGCTTCGTCAGTCCATACGAATGGCAGAAAATGTTTGGATGACCTACAATATCACTGAAACCTTTAAAAACACCGTAAAACGAGTGAGGCCATATGCCTACCAAGGCGTGCGAGAAAAAGACGATATACGATCCTTTATTAGCGGTCATAGTTCTTTAACAGCCAATATGGCCACAACCCTGTGGATGAGTAATCCTAAGAATAAGATTTTTCCCATTCTTGCAACAGGCCTTGCTATAGGCACAGCAGCATTACGTGTTAAAGCGGGAAAGCACTTTATAAGCGATGTTCTTTCGGGAATAATTGTAGGTTTTGGCGTGGCTTATATTCATGAGAAAATTACCCCAATTAATGGAATATAAAACAATAGCATAAAGTGTGGTGTTATATTTGGTAAGTGGATCATATGAGAATATATAGTTTAACCATTGTATTAAGTTTGATCGGTGCATGTACCGCTCAGCAGAAGCAAAAAAATACATCTTCAGGTGCTTCACAGGTTTTAGTAAAAAAAGAAAATATGGATACCGCAATAATTGCAGGAGGTTGTTTCTGGTGTATGGATGCTGTTTACAGACAGATGGAAGGCATTGTAGATGTAGAAAGCGGATACAATAATGGACGCGTTAAAACTCCGACATACAGAGAGGTTTGTACTGGACTAACAGGCTGTGTTGAGTCTGTCCAAATCACCTATGACACCAGTAAAACCAGTTATCAAGAAATTTTAGAAGTCTTTTGGAGGGTGCACAATCCTACCACACTTAACAGACAGGGAAATGATGTAGGCACACAATATCGAAGCGGCATTTATTACTTAAATGATGATCAAAAAACAATGGCAGAAGCATCTAAGAAAGCAGCGGAAGAAGCGCAGCTATGGGATGGCATTATTGTTACTGAAATACTTCCGCTGGAGGATTATTCAAAAGCGGAGGATTATCATCAGAATTATTATGAAAATAATCCGAATCAATCCTATTGCCAGTTTGTGGTTGGTGAAAAGGTAGAGAAGTTTAAAAAGCTTTTTAAAGACAAATTAAAAAAAGAGGTACAGTAGGCTTGAAAGAAACCTTACTCAAAGCAACCATTGAAAACATCAAATCACTCAGCCCTAGGGTTTTGGAGTTTTCTTTATCTACGAAGTTCCCAATAACATTTGAACCTGGTCAGTTTATAGTGATACCTCATAAAGGCATTGAGCGAAGTTATTCCATCTCTAACCAACCGGGTAATGATTTCATTGAACTCGTTGTATCTCTAAATGAAGAAGGCCGGCTTACCCCTGATTTATTCAATAAGAACGTAGGTGATGTTATTGATATATCGGAAGCGAAAGGGTCATTTTTACTTCCAGATACTCCTCAAAATGGGATTTGTTTTATATGCACTGGCACGGGTATTGGACCTTTCAAAAGCATGATCGAAACCATGCTAAGTTCATCCGTTTCCCTACCTGCCATTCACCTTGTTTTTGGAAATAGAACAGAAGAAGATATTTTGTATCATGAATATTGGAAAGATATTGAAGCAAAACAAGACGGCTTTCATTACTATCCCGTTCTATCTCAATCCAGTTGGAAAGGGCTTAAAGGATATGTACATTCCATTTATTCTGACATTGCGCAAACAAATCCAGATTTGTTATTTTATGTTTGCGGCTGGAAAAACATGTGTGTTGAAACGAGACAGCAATTAAAAATTCTCGGTTTTAGCAGACGCCA
>JAURQA010000032.1 GCA_030836345.1 Bacteroidota bacterium | reverse complement strand
CAGATAAACATGTTAAATTAACCAATTTAGTGCTCGAAAAAGCCAAACGATTGGTCGAATGTGGGCATGATGTAGTTATTCTTTTGGATTCTATTACGCGTTTAGCCCGGGCCTATAACACCGTTCAGCCTGCATCAGGTAAAATACTTAGTGGTGGGGTAGATGCTAATGCGTTACATAAACCAAAACGGTTTTTTGGGGCAGCACGAAACATTGAAAATGGAGGTTCTTTAACCATTATAGCCACAGCACTTACCGAAACTGGGAGTAAAATGGACGAGGTTATTTTTGAAGAATTTAAAGGAACCGGTAACATGGAATTACAGCTGGATCGAAAACTATCTAACAAACGTATTTTCCCAGCCATAGATATTTTGAGCAGTAGCACTCGTAGAGAAGATTTATTATTGGATAAGTTAACCTCTCAGCGTTTGTATGTATTGCGGAATCACTTGGCAGACATGAAACCAGACGAGGCCATGAACACCTTCCTTAAGTACATGAAAAACACGAAGGATAACAATGAGTTTTTGGTAAGCATGAACGGATAAAATAATCCTAATTATTTAGTATTAAATCAAACGCTTTTCATTTTAGTTTGTTTCTTGGATATTGACACAGCTTCAAACCAATAATATCAGAATAACTGTTTGTTCAGAAATAGATATTGACCAGAGCAACGCTGGTGATCGTTTGTATCTGCATTCCTACACTATTCATATAGAAAATCGAAAACAAACATCCGTTCAACTGATGAGACGTAAATGGATCATTAAAAGTCAGTTGGGCGAAGTTAAAGTGGTTAACGGAGAGGGTGTAGTTGGTGAAACCCCAATAATTGAGCCAGGCGCTTCATACATGTACTCCAGCCATTGCGTATTGCAGTGTGATTTTGGAACCATGGAGGGTCATTTTGTGTTTCAGGATTTAGCAAAGAAATCTCTCTTTATAGCTAAAATTCCACGATTTGAATTAGAAAATCGCTGGGTGTTGAACTAAATTCAAAACTTTAGACTTACTTCGTAAATATGTCACAAGAAGGGAACATTGCATTAGTAACGGGTGGATCCCGTGGAATTGGAAAAGCCATCGTTCACACGTTTTTAGAGCAGGGGTTTATGGTTATTTTCACAGGAACAACAAAAGAAACCGTAGCGTCCGCTATGAATGAATTTTCGGAATACAAGGAAAAAGCCATTGGCAAAGCATGCGATGTAACTCAAAGTGAACAAGTGAATGCATTGGCTGAGGATGTTAAAGTTTATGGTAAGCTAAATGTGCTGGTAAATAATGCCGGTGTATTTATCCCAGATACCTTTGCTGATGGTGATGTATCTGATCTTAGAAAATTAATGGAAATTAATGTATTCGGAACCTATGCAGTAAGCCAGGCTGTATTGCCCCTATTGCTCAAAACAAAACAATCCCACATTTTTAATACCTGCAGTATTGCAGGCCAAAAAGCGTATCCCAATGGTTGCAGTTATAGCGTGTCTAAATTTGCTATGGATGGGCTGGGTAAAAGCATGAGGCTGGAACTTATGGATAAAGGCGTAAGGGTGACGAATGTTTACCCAGGCGCCACGTACACCGATAGTTGGGCCAGTTCAGACTTGCCGAAAAGTCGATTTATGCAAGCGGATGACATTGCGAAAAGTATTTTAAACGCCTATAATATCAATGAATTCTCCGATGTTGAAGAGATTGTTATTCGCCCCATATTGGGCGATATTTAATCCTCCACCGCTATTCCTAAATCCTTAATTTCTTGCTCTGCAGCTTGAACTAATACAGTCAGCTCTTCTACCTTTACTTGAAGAGTGGTCAGTTGCTCTTGAGCCAATTTCAATTGTTTTAGATGCGTTCCAGTGGCACCGGTTGTTGTAGCATACATAGCCCAACCTGTCCCACTCAATAATTCAGTTAAGCCTTCAGTTCGTTCTTTTTCGTACGCATCTTTTAATTTGTCTCCGTACATTAATAGACTGATTCCATCCCACTTTAGCGATAGTTCCTTGGTTTTTCCAATCATCTCAAAAGGAACTTTAGGAGCATAGGCCGCCTTGCTTAAAGCCGCAATTCGTTTTTTCAGTCCTTTAAAATTAATGCTCAGTAAATCAATACTTTGACTGGTTTTTTGAATATCTAAGGTGGCTTGCGCCGCTTGCTTTGCATCCATGGTTTGAATGGTATTGGGCACAATTTCTTTCACCTCAAAGGAAACTTGATTCGAGGTAAACAGGACTTTAGCATTATCAATAATCGTTATCTCCGCAGCATAGGTTCCTGGTCGCACTATAAAACCAGGCATATTTGCCGCAGTATTAGAGAGTACACGTAAATCCGAATGCCTCAAGTCCCAAGTTGCTTTTTGCATCCCTTTTCCTGCAGCACCTTTCATCCGGCGTATTTCATTTCCCTGTGCATCCTTTATAGAAATTATGGCATAGGCTCCTTTGTATTGCTTTTCATTGCGCAGGGTTTCTATATCAGTCAGCGGAAAATCTCCTTTTGTTTTAATAGCCTCAGCCTCCGCCTTCTCACGAATAGCTTTGGGACTTTCATTGCTGTTCTTTACCCAGTAGTAAAGGCTTGCTCCAAATACAGGGTTGGGTTCCTGGTAATAATTAGCTCCTTGATTCCCATTCCCTCCTCTTCCAATAGGGTTGCGGGTTTGGAATAGTTTGGCTGTTTTAACAGGCAGTATAGTTATCTCTTTTTCATAAATTTCTGATGTTACATCTCTCAAGGGAGCATAATTGTCTAAAATAGAAAATCCCCGCCCAAAAGTGGCTAAAACTAAATCATTTTCTCTCTCCTGTATTTCCATATCCATGATAGCAATGGGAGGCAAGCCAGACTTTAATTGTCCCCACCATTTTCCATGATCTTTACTTACAAAAACACCAAACTCTGTACCTACGAAAAGAAGATCCGGTGTTTTATAGTCTTGCGCCAAACATTTGATGCTTCCATTTTCTGGAAGGTTCGATGAAATGTTTTGCCATTTATTTCCATTATCCTTAGATACATATACATAAGGCTTAAAATCGCCATCCTTGTGGTTGTCCCAGCTCGCATACAAGGTGTTTTTATCAAACTTCGAAAAATGGACGCTGCTAATAGCTGCAAAATCGGGTAATCCCGTAGGTCTATTGGCTTTATTCCATGTGACTCCACCATCGCTGCTTAATTGAATCAGTCCATCATCAGTACCAGCCGCCAATAAATTTGCATCCAATCGGCTCTCATCAAAATAGATAATGGTTCCATACATACTCACACTTTGATCTTTGGCCACCGCATCTGGTCCCCAATGCCTGTCCATTACTTTTAAGGTATTGCGATCCATGTTCTTGCTTAAATCGCCGCTAATTAAGGTCCAGTTATTTCCGTAATCTGTGCTTTTAAATACTTTATTGGCGCAGTAGTACAGCACCTTAGGATTGTGATGGCTAATGAGTAGGGGAGCATCCCAATTCCATCGCATAGCCTCATTGTCCGTTGGTTTTAATTGCGTGATATTTCCGGTTTTCTTATCGTAGCGTACCAAACCACCATACTGCCATTGGCTATATACAATATCTGGATTTGTCGGGTCAATTTGAGATTTAAACCCGTCTCCACCTACGGTAATAAACCAATCAGAATTAGGGATTCCGCTGGAACTTGTATTTGCACTAGGCCCGCCCAATGTATTGTTATCTTGGGTTCCACCATACACATTATAGAAGGGATAGTCATTATCTATTCCAACCCTGTAAAATTGAGTCAAAGGCAAATTATCCTTAAAATCATAGGTTCGTCCATTGTCAAAGGTTTCGTACAAACCACCGTCGCAACCAATGCGCCAGTGTTTGGTATTGTTTGGGTTAATCCAGATGGCATGATTGTCTACATGCTTATCCTTTACTGGAACTCTAGAAACCGTTTTTCCTCCATCCTTAGACCAATGCAAATAGGTATCCATAATGAAGACTCGATCTTCATCTATGGGATCTGACATTAGTTCTTGGTAGTAGTTTCCAGAAGTGTATTTCCCATTTGTTTTACTCCAGGATTCGCCTTTATCAATGCTCACAAATAGTCCACCTGCTTTTCCTTCCGTTTCTACCATACAGTATAATTTCTCGCTCGACTGTGCAGCAAAGCACATCGCTATTCTACCTTTATCGCCACCAGGAAGTCCAGCATTTATGGCCTTCCATGTTTTGCCTCCATCCGTACTTTTAAATAAGCCGCTCTCTGGGCCGCCTCCCATATAGGTCCACTGCCTGCGTTCTCTTTGGTGAAAAGCAGCATAGATAATCTCTGGATTATTTGGGTCTAAATGAACTTCATTACACCCAGTATATTCGCTCACATGTTTGATGCGTTCCCAGTTCTTCCCTCCATCCATGGTTTTAAATAAACCTCTCTCGCCTCCCTTATTCCAAACAGGGCCATAGGCTGCTACATATATAATGTTAGAATTGTTGGGGTGAATTTTAATCATACCTATATGCTGACTTTCTTTCAGCCCCATATTTTTAAAAGATTTTCCTCCGTTTAAACTGAGATAGACTCCATTTCCATATCCTACACTTCGTTGATTATTATTCTCACCCGTTCCTACCCATATCTTTAAGTGATCATTTGGATCTATGCTCACACAGCCAATGCTTTGGGTTCCATACGAATCAAATATGGGTTTAAAGGTGGTTCCTGCATTATTAGTCTTCCATACTCCACTATACGCTGCCGCCACATAATAGGTATTAATATCTGTGGGGTCTGTAGCTAAATCTACAATTCTACCGCTGGTTATAGCAGGCCCAATATTCCTGAACTTCATGCTGTTTAATACCGATGAAGGAATGGTGTCTTGAGCATAAGTACTAACTGAGATGAGGAGTAAAAGGAGTCCTAGAACATTTTTCATATTTAGCAAATGTATTCAAATTTGAATGTACTAAAAAATGTTCGTCCAATATTTGAATGAATGTTCGAATTTTAGGATAATTTATCCTATTTCCTAACAATAACTATGACAGTAACAATCTTAAAATCTAAAATACCTCTTCTTTTTTTACTCTATATTTGTCTTTTGGAACCCTATGGTAGAGCATATTGTATTAAATGAAAACTAGTTTTAGTATTCCATATTTCTTTAAAAACAGGCTTCATTGGGTGCTGTTTGGGATTATGCTAGTTATTGCTCTGCTTACCTTTAAACAATATGGAATGGGCTGGGATGAACCAAGGCAGAGGGAAATTGCAGAGATTAATTATGCCTATGTTTTTAACGATCATCCTGCACTGCTGACCCTTAGTGATAGAACCTATGGGGTGGCTTTTGAGTTACCTTTATATATGATTGAGAGGGTCCTGGACTTTAACGATTCTCGTAAAGTATACTTTATGAGGCATCTACTCACCCATATATTCTTTTTGTTTGGAGCCTTGTTTGCATTTTGCCTAATTGATTATCTGTATAAGAATAAATGGCTGGCCTCGCTGGCATTTTTACTTTTGGTTTTGCATCCGCGTTTGTACGGGCACTCTTTTTTTAATACCAAGGATATTCCATTTCTAAGCATGTTTATTATCAGTGCATTTTATGCAGTTAAGGCCTTGGATCTTAAAACAATCAAGAGTTTTTTGGTTCTTGGTATATGTTGTGGCTTGCTTATAAATATGCGAATTATGGGTGTCATGGTTCCAGCCCTTGTATTTGTAATGTTGATTATGGATGGTATTGCAAGCAGAAAATGGAGATTTACGGGCATACTGATTTTAACACTCACTTTAACATTTGTGTTGGTTTTATACAGCACTTGGCCGTTCCTTTGGAAAAACCCCATCGATAACTTTGCCTACGCCTTTGCTAATATGTCTAAATATCCTTGGCTTGGGAAAGTTTTATTTGAGGGAACGTTGATTAATGCCAATGAGATTCCCAAGCGATATGCCCCAGTCTGGTTGGGTATAACCACTCCTATCATGTTCTTAGTATTAATGGTAATGGGAGCTGTTCTTTTATTAATTCACTTAATAAAAAAACCCTTAAAGCATCTCGGAAATGGTTTAGGTCGGCATAATTTAATGTTCTTAAGCTTTGCCTTGACGCCTCTATTAATGGTGGTGATGCTAAATTCTGTTTTGTACGATGGCTGGCGTCAGTTATTCTTTATTTATCCAAGTTTATGTTTTGTTGCGATTTATGGTTTAAACCATATAATAACAAAAGAGGTTCTTAATGGTAAAAAGTTAGCCCTGGTTATCATTCCTTTTTTGGCACTAACCACTTTTGAAATAGCTCAGAGTTTTCCCTATCAGCATGTGTATTTTAACAAAGCTTTTGTTTTTGAGGAGAAAGGGTATGCACGGCAGAATTACGAAACAGATTATTGGGGCGTGAGCTTTAAGAATGCTTTGGAAAAGGTTATGGATATGGATACGGATACGACAGTAACTTTTACCATGAGTAACCAAGCCGGGGTATGGAATTATATGCTATTACCTAAAGAACAAAGAGATAGAATTCGAATGGTTCCTGCTAGCAGGGCCAAATATATGATTACCAATTACCGCTGGCATCCCCAGAATTATACCGAACTGGAAAAGCAAAAATTGTTCGAGGTTACGGTTCAAGGCAACACCATTAATTCTGTTTTTAGATTGGACCAGGGGATTAAATAAGTCAAATAACTAAGTGGTTTAAGGCATTTGAAATAAAAGAATATCCTAAACAAAGTAGTCCTCTCTCTCTCTTATATTTGCGTCCACATTGACCACCCTTTTTTACATAAGCTTCAGCCTGAGTATACTTTTTATGCTTGCTGCCTTTATTGCGGGGCTAAAGGGAAAAGAGAAACTACGCATCTGTCTTATTTTCTTTGGGGCATTTAGCATTTACTTGGGTGCCGCATTTCTGGACGATTTTGTGAATATTTGGGATGAACGCTTTCATGCTTTGGTGGCAAAAAATAGTATGAACCACCCTCTAAAACCAGGTTTGTATGCCAATCCAGTTTTAGGCGATTTTACAGTAGCCTGGGATATGACGGCAGTTTGGCTGCATAAACAGCCGCTGTTTACCTGGTTAATGGCGCTTTCGTATAAGGTATTTGGGGTTAACTATTGGGCGGGTCGATTGCCTGCAGTTTTGCTTATGAGTATTGTTTGCAGTTTTGGCTATTCTGTTATGGTGGATCTATTGAACAAAAGAACTGCATTTTTAGGAGCACTCCTGATGGTCTACAGTTATTATTCTATATCTTTGGTTTCTGGCCGACAGTTTATAGACCAGAATGATGCACAATTTGTAGGATTTGTTTCCCTGGCCTTTTTTATGGCCTTGCGTTTTACACAAAAACAGAAACGCTCTTGGCTCTTGGGTTCTACTATACTTACTTCCTGCGCCATACTAACGAAGTGGTTGCCCGGCTTGTATACCTTTGGTTTCTTAAGTTTGGTTTGGATAATGGCGAGGCCTTTTAAATTTATAGATCTGGTTCGTTACTTAGCCGTAGTTGTCGCTTTGGTTCTGCCATGGCAAATATTTGCATATAAAAAGTATCCCAATCATTTTATGCATGAGTTAAAGTTAAACTCTGCGCACTTTACCGATGCGGTGGAAGGCCAAGTACGCGATTGGAATTTTCACTTTCTACAATTCCCCAATCATTATGGATTTGCCATTTTATTTTTAATGCTTTTTGGAATAATCCATTCGTTTGTTAAGCGGAACAGGATGGCCATGGCTGTTTCTGTTTTGGTGATCTTTGTTTATGCCTTTTTTACCCTTGCCCAAACCCGCATGCCTAGTTTTACTTATGTAGCCATGTCGGGCGTTCTATTTTTATCCATGCATGGGTTGCACGCTTTGCTTGCACTCCCTGATAAATTAAAAGTGATTAGAGCATTGATCGCGCTGTTTTTTATCCTAACAGCCTATGAAAATTTTCATTGGAATGATTTAAAAGAGAACTTTGACCGAGAGGGGCCTCAGAGTTATTACCGAAACGGCTTGGTGGAAAATAAGGAATGGTTCAAAAGGCAAAACTTGTCAGATAAGGATGTGGTTTTTAACCTTCCCAGAAGAACCTATGTAGAGCTCATGTTCTATACAGATGCTACGGCCTATCCCTATTGGCCCGGAAAAGAAGATTTAGAGAAGGTAAAACAAGCGGGTGTTAACCTGTATATCTACAATAGCATTTCGGATACGTTGCCCCACAAAATACCGGCCAATGCAAAAATACTCTTGGGTGATTTAAAATGCTTTGAATAGAAAAGTCCTGAAATCGAAATTATCAGAAAATTTTAGCAATAATTGGCTACCAAAGGAATAATTCGGCCACGGCCAAATGCTTTTGATGTGATGCGCAAAATTGGTGGGGATTGAAAACGCTTAAACTCACTACTATTGACCAAGCCTATGGTCTTATCAACAATTTTGGAATTGTAGCCCAAGGATTTAATCTCCCAAGGCCCTTTTTGCTCCTCGATGTATAAGTTTAAGATTTCATCTAATGTGGAATAATCTGGCAATGAATCGGAATCTTTTTGATCCGGTCTGAGCTCTGCACTTGGTGTTTTATTAATGATCTCGTTTGGAATAATTTCCTGATCTCTATTGATGTATTGCGCCAATGCATATATTTTTGTTTTATATACATCGCCAATAGGGGAGAGACTTCCACACATATCTCCATAAAGTGTGCTATAGCCTACTGCTATCTCACTTTTATTGCTGGTGTTCAATAGTATATGGCCATGCTTATTACTCATTGCCATGAGGATAACTCCTCGGGCTCTTGCCTGAAGGTTTTCTTCGGTCGTATCAAATTCCTTGCCCTCAAAATGAGGTTCTAAGCTTTTAATATAACTATTATATACATTCTTAATAGGAATAGTGATGTATGGGTTTCCTAAATTTTTGGAGAGTCGTTCTGCATCTTTAACGCTTCCTAAGCTACTGAACTTGCTGGGCATGAGAACCGGATGTACTTTGTCTCCGCCTAAGGCAGTTGATGTTAAGGCTTGTACCACAGCACTATCAATTCCTCCACTACTTCCAAGAGTAGCTGTTTTAAAGTTCATTTTCTTAAAATAATCTTTGATGCCAAAAACCAGCGCATCATGAATTAACTTAATTTCTTCTGTTTCTTGGCTGCTGGTAGTTTTGGAGGCATTCGAAAATTCACCATTTTTAAAATGGATGTATTGCACATCCTCTTTAAAAGACTCTAATGCATTTACTTTTTCGCCTTTTCCATTGACCACACAGCTGCTGCCATCAAATATAAGATCGTTATGCGCTCCTACTTGGTTTACATAAACTATGGGGGAATGAAAACGTCCTGTGTTTCCCTCAAGGACCTTGTTTCTTACTTTTTGCTTACCAATGCAAAAAGGGGAAGCACTCGGATTAATAATTAATTGAGCCCCATTCATATTTAAGTGACTGGTGGGACTTTTTTCATACTCAAAGGTGTTATATTTATCCCACATGTCTTCACATATGATAATGCCTATTTTGACTCCTTTATAGTCAATCACGCGATGCTCTCGATTGGGTTCAAAGTAACGAGACTCATTAAAAACATCGTAAGATGGTAGCAAGGTTTTTTTAACGGTATCTTCAATTCTTCCGTCTCTCATAAAACAAGCTATATTATGCAATTGCCTTCCTGTGGAATAGGTACTTGTGCCAATGCCACCAACAATGGCCGCAATGCCTTGGCAACTTTGGGCAACCATCTCTAACCCTTGCTCACATTTTTCGATGAACCAAGGGAAATCAAGTAAATCGTCTGGAGGATATCCGCAAACAGCGAGTTCAGAGAAAACAACCAAATCAGCACCGGCTTGTTTTGCCTCGTGAATGGTGTCTGCAATTTTTTGAGTATTATTTTCTATGTCGCCAATTTTATAATTGAGCTGAGCAACACATATTTTCATCGGGAGCTAAGATAAGTGCTTTAAAAGAATACACCTAAGTTAAGGGCTAAATAATTGGTTCTAGCCTTAAACTTATCATCTAAAAAT
>JAURQA010000031.1 GCA_030836345.1 Bacteroidota bacterium | reverse complement strand
AAATCCAATAGAAGCGATTCGCTCAAAGTAAAAATAAAACTATGAAATTTAATTTATGCATTGCACTGCTCGGTTTTTCCTTATTTGGAAACCTGCAAGCGCAGCGGGGACAAGATTTTACAAATAAATATCTGGTGGTCGGAACAATTATTGATTCACTGAGTGAACGACCGGTGAATTATGCAGCAGTTGAGGTTACCAATACCCAAAGTAAAGAGATTGCCGGAGGGGTTATTACAGATTCAACAGGCAGATTTTTTATAGAGTTGAGTGCTGGTCGTTTTCAAATTAATGTGACTTCTGTGAACCATAAAAGTTTCAAATCGCCGCCCTTCACACTCACGGCCAGCTCAAGAATTAAATCTTTCAGAAAATTAACATTGGCTACCTCTATCGTTTTAAACCAAGTAGATATAACGATTCAAAAATCCTTGATTGAAAATAAGATTGACCGTTTGGTATACAATGTGGAACAGGATATCACAAACCAAGGAACCTCTGTAACCGATATGCTTCGCAAAGTGCCAATGGTTGAGGTGGATGGGGATGGAAATGTGAGTATTAGAGGGAGTCAAAAAATCAAGGTTTTCATCAATGGTCAACCCAGTGCCGTCGTCAATGGAAGCATTACGGATGCCTTGCAATCCATTCCTTCCGATCAGGTAGAACGGGTCGAAGTAATTACCAATCCATCGGCTAAATATGATGCAGAAGGATCTGCAGGAATCATTAATTTGGTGCTAAAACAGTCCAAGATCAAAGGCCTGAATGGAGGTATACGAACCGGATTTGGAAACAGGTCTGCATACTTTAGAGGCAATTTGGCATTTCAGAATGGTAAAACAGGGTTTAGCTTAAATTTAGGCAGTTACTTCTGGAGAAATATTAATGAAACGGAGATGGTTCGAAAGAATACCATTGGTATACAGGAATATGAGTTCAGGCAAAACTCGGAGGGGACTTCCTTTGGTGGAGGACCTCGTTTAAGTTTGGGAATTGATCATACATTTAATGATAAGAATGCCATATCTTTTAGCATATCCAGTAGGGGACGCATAAATAATTCAGATCAAAATTTCTCTGCATCCTCCGGGTTAGCAAGCACCACGTTAGATTATTTGTATACCAGAGAAACAGATAACAAGGGGTTTAATTATGGATATGACATGACCTTAAACTATCTAAAAAAATACACTAAAAAAGGCAGAGAATTAGGTATTGCAGTTCAGTACGGTGCAAATAACCAGTTGAGTAGTTATGATGCAGTTCAATTGGATCAAACGAACCCTACTTATCGAGAAAAAAGTGATAACAATGCGTTAAATGGAGAATATACCTTTCAAATAGACTTTACAGAACCTATTCGAAAATGGGGACTATTTGAAACAGGCCTAAAGACGATTGTTCGGAGGGTAAATAGTAAATATACCATTGATAGTTTAAACGCAGCAACCAATAATTACGAGACGATTAGTGCCTTAAGTACGACCTTTATTTATGATCAAGAGGTGTATGCGGGGTATCTTCAATTGCAATTCAATGTGACAAAAAAAACAACGATGCGTTTAGGTACGAGATATGAGCATACCATGTTTGGGGGAAGAACAGAAGATGAAAACACAAACTTTACTGGAGACCCCTACAGCAACTTAATTCCCTACATCTTAATAAACCGAGTAATGGGTCGAGCAGGTTTCCTTAAATTTGGCTATTCCAATCGAATTCAACGTCCAGGTTTATTCTTTATTAATCCATACCAAGCTCAATCTGATCCAAGAAATCTAAGCACGGGAAATCCGGAATTAGAGGCAGAATTGGCCCATAATTATGAATTGAGCTACGGAAAATATGGCCGAAAAGGGGGAGGGATGATTAGTGCTTACTTCAGACAAACCAATAATGCCATTGAGTCTATTCGAAAAGTGGGTTCTGATGGTATATATTATACTACTTATGGAAATGTAGGCCAAAGCTATTATCAAGGTTTGGATGGGAATGCCAACATAAATACAAAAAATCTGCGTCTCTTTTTGAACGGTGGCTTGGGTTATGCCATTATTCAAAGCACGAGTGATTTAGCTACCTTAAATGGTCTTCAGACCGAAGGTGTAACATATAGTTTTGGAGGGGGTGGAAGCTATCAACTTCCTCAGCAATGGGAAATATCGGGTTTTGCCCGCTTTAATGCTCCATCGTATAATTTACAGGGATATACAACGAATTGGTATTTTCATACCTTTGGTATTAAAAAACGGTTCAATAATAAACGTGGAGGAATTGGATTTGGCTTTGACAACCCTTTTACTCCTTATGTATATTACAGAACCTATAACGAAGGAAATGACTTTACGCTGGATCAAAAAACGAAAGCGTTTCAATTAGGTATAAAAATAAACTTTGACTATAAATTTGGTTCATTAAAAGTAGAGCCCAAGAAAAAAATAAACTTTAAAACAATTGATAATGGCGATGTGAAACAAGGCAGCAGTGGAGGTCAAGGGGGCGAATAAGCTGTATTGTTCATAAAACTGGTCTTTTGTTAATATCCTTAGAACAAGGCTAATTACTTTTGCCTTAATGGAATTAGTAGGTAAAATAATCAAAATATTACCCCTGCAAGAGGGGCAAGGTGCCAATGGACCTTGGAAAAAGCAAGACTTTATTATTGAGACAGAGGAGCAATACCCTAAAAAAGTATGTTTTAATGCTTGGGGAGATAAAATTACTCAATTCAATGTACAAGAGGGCCAATCCTACAAAGTTTCAATAAATATCGAGAGCAGAGAGTATAATGAGCGTTGGTATACAGATGTTAGAGCCTGGAAAGTAGAGCCTGCAGGTTCTGTTGCAGCTCCACCGGCAAATACAGCTGCTCCTGCGCAGAATACTGCACCTCAAACCAATGCTTCAACAAGTACTGAAGATGATATTTTTGAGGGTGGGGGCGATGATGATCTCCCATTTTAATTTAAAGATAATCTGTTAAAAAAGAACCATTGACCTCAATGGTTCTTTTTTTTTATCCTATTATTTAGTCAAAAGGCTCTCTAAATCGGAGGCGCTAAACTTTGCATCTTCCGTGCCTTGGTATACCTTCTGGAAGTTTCCATTCCAGCTGTAAACCACACCTGGGGTTAGTGCTCCATCTCCCAATAGTTGCCAAAAGGTTGGGATGTCAACGACCGTATATGGGTATTGTTTCCCCGCTTTCTTAAAAAAATCAGGTATTTTAAATGTTTCCTCATCCATGAAGATAATATGCAACGGAGGCAGCATACCCTTAGTATCTATAGCAGCCAATTCTTTTGCGGTTTCTTGGCAGTGATCGCAGCCAGCAGCAAATAAACATATAATCTGTTTTCCTTGATCTAGATTGACCGTTTTACCATTAAAATTGGTGTATGGGGCAAAACGAGAACTTCTTTGGTCAGGCCCTTTCTCTAAAGTTACAACTTCACTAGATTCATCCACACTATTGTTATTCTCAGATGTTTTGGTCTCTTTGCTTTTTTCTTCCTCGTAGGCATCTGGAGCTTCTCCTAAATTAGCTAATTGAAGCCCTTTTTTCGCAGCTACCTTTTCTTTATACATGGAGTCTCTATGAGCAAGCGCATCAGGAGCCAAAGGAGGACTTGAGGGAATTTGAGATTGCACCCGATTCTTTTCCTCTAAACAGGGCTTAACATCATGAGCAAAAGCCATGAACATTAGTAAAGCCGATCCCAAATACATGATTAGTAGGTAACTGAACTTGTTTTCCCCCTTGGGCTTATTCCGAAGTACCTTAAATAGGTATATGAGAATGCCAATGGTTAACAGATTCTTTATAAAGGCTTCCAATGGAGTCATTGGTAATAGTTGCCCAAAACAACCACAATTGCCATTCATTGCCCCATGTTTAACCATCTCAATACTTAGATGTATGTTAAATGCAACCAAAAGTGCAATAGTAACGGGAATAACAATCCGCTTTATATGGTGATTAAATAATATGGCGATAGCTATGGCTATCTCCAAGGCTATAATAAGACGGGCTAAAAAAGGAGCGACACACCAGGAGGCAATGCCCAGGTCAACCAACTGCTTTTCAAACATCCAAAGTGGGAATAATTTAGAAATACCACTGAGCATAAATAGGCCGAAAATGACGATGCGAGCCAACCAGGGAATATACTTTTTTATTTTACTCATTCCGATTGCAAAGTTCCGCTATTTTATTAAATAATGTTCATTGATATATGTAAAAATAGTGTTTGAAAATGGCATAGCTGTTAGTGATGAATATGAAATTGAAACGTGTCCGTTACAATATTATCATTTGCAGTATGCCCCCAAACCTTGCTCACTAATTTGTAATCAGTATGAGGTTGGAAGCCTTCATCAGCAATGAAATGGATTGTTTTTGAATAGTGATATTTACCACTTTTTTCCATTACATGCGCGTTGCTTGGTTCACTAAATAGTAAGCTGTCGTCGCTTTTGCGATACATACTTATATTTACGTGGTGTACAGCACTTCCGTCGTGCGATTCAAAGTCTATTTTTATTTGATCCGTTGTACCAAACCTCTGTGCGGAAAGCATAGGTGAATATTTATGAATGTGATAGACTGCACTATTCGTGTGATTATGATTGTTTTCTGTATCTTTTTTACATGCATTTGAAAAAAAAGATGCGGCTGTTAGAGCCCCTAGTACTATTAATTTGTTCATTTTACTTTTTTATTTGGTTTTTTATTTGATTTGTTCAGTATATAAGATACTTGTGCTGTAAATCGAGTCTTGAGTTTAAAAACTTCTGTACTCGTTTTGTTTGTTTTT
>JAURQA010000004.1 GCA_030836345.1 Bacteroidota bacterium | reverse complement strand
TGACCTTTTTACTCCGCGGTTCTATGCCTTTAATGGCAGTAATGTAGTTCTTTTCTTTGGGCAACTGTAGGTCTGAAAGCACACTGTGCAAAAAAGCTGATGGAGTAGCAAGTAAAATATAGTCGGCTTGATCTATGCATTCCTGGGCATGGTTGGTTACTCGAATGTTTTTGCCGTTAAATTTAACATTTCTAAGGTATCTTGGATTGCTGTGGTAGGCATTAAAATGAACGATATCTGCTTCTTTTCTGAAATGCCAAATGATTTCTGTGTTGTCGTGTGCACTAATGATTTTTGCCAGGGCTGTAGCCCAGCTCCCGTTCCCAATAATTCCTATTTTTATGCTACTCAAATTGTATTTTGTTTGGTGAAAGCGCAAAGATAAACCCAAAAATACCACTAAGCCTCCATTTTATCCGATGGTAAAGACGCTTTATTCTCATAAAAAAAGGCTAATTTTGCCGCTTTAATAATCATTCATGGACAGGAATACCATCATAGGCTTTAGCCTAATATTTTTAATTCTCATCGGTTTTTATTTTTATACGAAACCCACGGCCGATCAAATGGCTGCGCAACAAAAAACATCTGATAGCTTGGAATTGGTGGAGCAAAGAGTGGAGGAAGCCCGAAAGAAAGAGCTTGCTGCAAACCCTTCCCCAAATGTAAATGCCATAGAAAACCCTGCTGTGTTTAATGATACGAGTACGGCAAAAAAGGTGGGTAATTTCGTTAGCTCTGGCGAGGAAAAGACGGTTAGTATTGCAAATAAGGACATTAAAATCTCTCTTAATAGTAAGGGTGGTGAGATTAGGCAAATAGAGTTGTTGAACCAAAAGCGTTGGGACGGCAAGGCGCTTAAAATGCTCAATGAGAATTTGAGTACAATGTATTTTAAAATAAATACACCTGGTGGAGCTTTAAACAGCACCGATTTAAATTGGGAGGTAAGAAAGCAATCCGATCGTTCCGTTACTTTTCGTTTGAGTAACTCGGATAGTGGGTACATCGAACAAAAAATAGATTTAGACGCTGAGGGGTATACTTTCGATTTCAACCTGCTTTTAAAGAACGTTCAAAACGACATATATAGAGGAAATTCGGATCTCGTGTTGGTCATGAATTCGTTCTTAAATAAGCAAGAGAAGGATAAAAAATGGGAGCTTCAGAAAAGCACTATCTCCTATAAAATAGAGAAAGAAAGTCCGGATGACATTGGAAGTGGCGAAGAGGAGGAGGAGGAAATTAAAGGAAGAACACAATGGTTTAGTTTTAACCAGCAGTATTTTAATATAACAGTGGCTAACCCTCAAGGGTTTGATACCGATGGCCTTTTGAAAATGAATTCGGTTGAGGAAGATTCCATTGTGCGAAACATGGAAGCTCAAATGTATTTGAATTATAACTTGGAAGATGAAAGAACTTATGCTCTTAGAGTTTATGCTGGACCTAGCGAGTATAAGTCATTAAGTAAGGTAGATTTGGGTATTGAAAATGCTGAGATGGAAAAAATTGTTCCTTTGGGTTGGGGCATATTTGGTTGGATCAATGAGTATGCAATCATCCCTATCTTTAATGTGGTAACCAATAGCATTGCTGCAACGGGATTAGCTATAATCTTATTAACCTTAATCATTAAGTTCTTGCTTCTGCCTTTGGTATACAAATCCTACATCAGCTCGGCTAAAATGAGAATATTAAAGCCCGAAATTGAAAAAATAAAAGAAAAACATTCTGACTTGCAGAAACAGCAACAGGAGAATATGAACTTGTATAAAAAAGCGGGGGTGAGCCCCATGAGTGGTTGTGTGCCGCTTCTTTTTCAAATGCCTGTCTTGTTTGCGATGTTCCAGTTTTTCCCATCGGCTTTTCAATTGCGTCAAAAATCATTTTTATGGGCGGACGATCTGAGCAGATATGATAGCATTTTTGACATCGGATTCAATATCCCCATGTACGGAGATCATATTAGTCTCTTTACCTTACTAATGACCTTATCTACGCTATTGTATACTCATTTTAACAATCAAATCACGGGTGCAAGCGGCCAAATGAAGTACATTGGGTATATTATGCCAGTGGTTTTTCTTGGAGTGCTGAACGACTATGCCAGCGGGCTTACCCTGTATTATTTGGTGAGTAACTTGGTTACTTTTGGCCAGCAATGGGTGATTCGAAAACGAGTTAATGATGATAAACTAAGGGCACAAATTGCATTGGCTCGAAAAAAACCACTTAAGAAATCTAAGTTTCAGGCGCGTATGGAGGAGGCCATGAAGCAACAACAAAAGAAAAGAAAGTAATCATTTCTTTGCAATGGAATCTTCTTGGGAACAGGAAAACATGCCCTAATTGTGTTCCCATTTTGGCCCCGTAGTTCAATGGATAGAATAGTAGTTTCCTAAACTGTAGATCTAGGTTCGATTCCTAGCGGGGCTACCAATAAACAACTCCAATCATATGTATTTCAGTTGGTTGCAGGTTTTTTATGCCACAGGGTATCGGTTTAGGTATCGTTTTACAGATAAATCCCAAAAAAATCCGAACTATTTTTCTTGTTCAACACCCCCGCACCCCTTTAAAAGATAGGCTTCTTATTTGAAAGCTTTACTCAGAACGGGTATATAACCCTATGGTTTACTGTCAGTAATTGGGAATAAAAAAGCCCCTGACGATGGGGGGGGGCTTAAGTCTTAAAGGACTATCGGATTTTTGCTACCAAGGCAGAATAGTTGAATTCTAGTTCATTAATCCGCATTTTTTTTTGGTATTTTTACTTTAATTTTGAATATGATTAAGACGTTTTTTTTTGTAACCTTAGTTAATGTATTTTCAGTTTTAGTAGTTAGTGCACAAATTCAGCTGGGGGATTCTTTAAATGGGGAGAGTATCCTCAGTGGTGATGGAAACACAATAGCCATTTCTCTCGGATTTCAAGCATGGTCTAAAAAAGTTAGTGTGTACAAAAATGTTAATGATGAGTGGCTCAAAATTGGTGCTGATATCCCAAGGCTAAAAAGTTTAGAGTTAGAAAGTAGAACTACGGCTTTAAATTATGACGGAAATATTTTAGCTATAGCTTCAGATTATGAAACCGTAAATGGCATTATTGAGAGTGGTTTAGTACGGGTGTACCAAAATGACAAAGGCACATGGAATCAACTTGGGTCAGACATTGTCGGAGATACTTTAGCTAGGTTTGGTTGCTGCATTTCCTTAAGTACAGACGGTAAAAAAATTGCAATTGGTGCCATGGGATATAAACGTTTTACGGGTTTTGTTAAAGTTTTCAAACTTGTAAATAACAATTGGAAATTATTAGGATCTCCTATTTTGGGACCTGCCGAAGAGTCATTTTGGGGATCATCTGTTTCACTCAGTGGAGATGCTAATTATTTAGCAATATCTACAAATTATACGCGTAATGGAGGAGACCTTCGCACTTATCGGTTGATTAATAATGATTGGACCCAAATTGGGTCGAAGTTTACTGCTCCAGCAAAATCAGATCTAGGCTATATAAACAAGTTGAGTCACGATGGTAAAACCATTGCAATTTCTTACTATAGTAATGGTTTTTGGGACACCTCAGCAAATTACTTTAGAGTATTTGAAATCAATAATGGTAATTGGTCAAAAACATTTGAAACTAAAAC
>JAURQA010000030.1 GCA_030836345.1 Bacteroidota bacterium | reverse complement strand
ATGAGAAAAAATTTGATGAACGGTTTCTACACAGCTTTAGCAGGAATTTTTGCCTTAACTCCCAATGCAATTTTAGCCGCCGATATTGTGGAACCACCAAAACCTTTTGGACCAAGTAATTGGGATTGGACCAGCATTTTGTATACGGTTTTAGCCCTCGTTATTATCTTTGTTTGTGCCCGAGCGTTCGATATTGCCAAAGTTACAGAATCAGCAACAGGTAAAAAGGTAATTGATTGGAATAAAACAAATGCCCTAATTGGTGTATTTGTCTTTATACTATTAGCTCTTGGTTGTTGGTATGAATTCGCTTACCATTCAAAATACACCTTGCTTAGTAATTCTGCCTCAGAGCATGGAGAAACCATTGACTCCATGTTTATGTGGACTTTTGGGTTCACATTTGTTGTGTTCTGCATCACCGAGTTTTTGCTCTTTTATTTCATGTGGAAATACAGTTATAAAGAAGGGAAAAAAGCCGAGTACTACTTTCATAATAACAAATTAGAATTAGTATGGACTATAATCCCTGCCATTGTTTTAACTTTTTTAGTTTTAAGGGGATTTAATACGTGGAGCAAGATTACTGATATAGATGAGGAAAATTCAGAGAAAATTGAGGTGTTTGCATATCAATTTGGTTGGAAGGCGCGTTACCCAGGTGCAGATAATAAGCTTGGAAACAATAACTACAATTTAATTTCAGCGACCAATCCCTTGGGCGTTGCATCCACTACTCATGCCGAAGAACTTATGGTAACCTTATCGGAGGATACCGCATCTGCATCAGCAAAGCTAGCAAATATCAAAACTCAAATTGGTATCTGGGCAAAAGAATATGATCAATTGAATCAAGGGAGATATGCTTACCCTGATAAATTAAAGGCAGCCAAAACAAAATACGAAGACGGTAAAAGTGGAGCTTACGAAAGAGAACTTAGAAAAGAGATCAAGCGAAAGTCGACCGCACTATCCAGAATCAAAAAATACATGGCAAAAAAAGACTGGTTTAACAACGACGGTCTAGATGATCTCATTACCAATGAAATTGTACTCGTTAAGAATCAACCCTATGTTTTTAAATTTAGAGCTAGAGATGTTATTCACTCCGCATACATGCCAGAATTTAGAGCACAAATGAATTGTGTGCCAGGCATGGGAACCCAGTTTGGATTTACTCCAATTAAAACAACCGCAGAAGCAAGAGTTGAAAAAGGAAAAGAAGACTTCGAATACTATTTATTTTGTAATAAAATATGTGGTGCCGCCCACTACAATATGAAAATTAAGGTAACAGTTGTAGATACCAAAGCAGAGCAATTAGCCTGGATTGGAGAGCAAGCACCTTTATATGTTGAACAAAAATCAGATACTCCAACTGAAACTATTACCGAAGAGGGAATAGTGCAGGAGGAAGCTGTAACAATAAATTAAAATTAGATTAGAATTATGAGTACTGCAACAGCACACGTTGAACACACAGAACACCATCATAAGGAAAGCTTTATAAGCAAGTATGTATTTTCGATGGATCATAAAATGATCTCCAAACAATTTCTTATAACAGGAATTATTATGGGTATCATAGGAATGGCAATGTCCTTGTTATTCCGTCTTCAATTAGCTTGGCCAGACGAGCAATTTGGAATCCTTGAAATGCTCCTCGGAAAATGGGCCGTTGATGGAAAATTAGATCCAAACTTTTATATGGGTTTGGTAACCATACACGGAACGATTATGGTATTTTATGTACTTACTGCAGGATTGAGTGGAACATTTAGTAACTTACTCATACCATTACAGGTAGGTGCCAGAGATATGGCCTCGCCGTTCATGAATATGTTAAGCTACTGGTTCTTTTTTCTATCCAGTGTAGTTTTAATGAGTTCAGTTTTTGTTGAAACCGGGCCAGCTTCAGGTGGATGGACCGTATATCCTCCTTTATCAGCCTTAGAAAAAGCCATGCCAGGTTCAGGACTTGGAATGACCCTTTGGTTGGCAGCAATTGTATTATTTATTATCTCAGCATTACTTGGAGGTATTAATTACATCAGTACCGTTTTAAACATGAGAACCAAAGGAATGAGCATGAACAGAATGCCTTTGACCATTTGGGCTTTCTTTTTAACCGCTGTTCTGGGTTTATTATCATTCCCAGTATTATTAGGTGCCGGGCTATTCCTCATTTTTGATCGAAGTTTCGGTACGAGTTTTTACCTCAGTGATATTTTTATAGAAGGAGTAGGAGCAATGGAAAATGTGGGTGGAAGTCCAGTTCTTTATCAGCATTTATTCTGGTTCTTAGGTCACCCAGAAGTATATATCATTTTAATGCCAGCATTAGGGATTACCTCAGAGGTAATATCAACCAATGCAAGAAAACCAATTTTTGGTTATACAGCTATGGTTATCTCCTTGCTAGGAATCTCGTTTTTGAGCTTTATTGTTTGGGGACATCACATGTTCATCACAGGTATGAACCCATTCTTAGGAGGAGTGTTTATGATACTCACGCTAGTCATTGCGGTGCCATCAGCCGTAAAGGTCTTTAACTATTTAACAACTTTATGGAGAGGTAATCTTCGTTTTACACCAGCCATGTTATTTTCCATTGGTCTAGTATCCTTCTTTATTTCGGGAGGTTTGACAGGCATTTATTTGGGTAATGCTGCACTAGATATTCCTATGCATGATAGTTATTTTGTTGTAGCTCACTTCCACTTGGTTATGGGTAGTTCTGCAATTTTTGGAATGTTTGCCGGAATTTACCATTGGTTCCCACGAATGTTTGGTAGAATGATGAACAAGACCCTCGGTTATTTTCACTTTTGGATCACCTTTGTAACTGCCTACCTTGTATTCTTCCCAATGCATTTTATGGGATTAGCAGGAGTACCTCGTAGGTACTATCAATTTACCTTATTGCCAGAATTTGATGTGTGGATGGATGTAAATATATTAATTACAGTTTCCGCATTAATTGCTGGAGCAGCTCAGCTTTTATTCAT
>JAURQA010000029.1 GCA_030836345.1 Bacteroidota bacterium | reverse complement strand
TTAAAATTATTCAAGAAAAAGATCAAGGAGGTCGTTTTAAAGATGGCAAATATGCCGAGCTTATAGCTGACGAACTGGATGAATTTGGAAACACCTATTGGATTAAATCCTTTCAAAGAGATACGTTCCTATCTGAATTGGGCGAGTTAAATATTGCTTGGGATGAAGGGTTCTCTCCCAATGATCAAACCAATGGGCGTAATTTTATTTTCCCCATACGGTATGGAGCCATTAATAATTTCACAAAGCCATTGGATAGTTCAGATAAGGTAAGAATAGAAATACATTCAATTACCAACGAAACCTTTGCCTACTTTCAAATCCTGCAGATAGAGAACCAAAACGGAGGGTTATTTGCCACTCCTCCATCGGCTATCCCTTCAAATATAATTCCTATTAATACCCAAATAAGTATGCCAGTAACCGGATGGTTTAATATGGCTGCAGTAAGCCAAAAAGAAGTTATTGTAGATTAAATTAAGGCAAAAAGGCGAGGATATCCTCTTCCCAAGACGCTTTTGGTGTTTCTACAACAATACCAGCGAAACGCCCGTTTCTTTTAACCATTACCGTAGGTACCCGCTGCGGTTTTATTTTTGCTTTAGCGGTTTCTCCCTCAGGTACAATTAAATTTTTATTCCTATCCACTTGGAAATACTTAAAGTCGGACTCATCTAAGCCAGCCAAATGCAAGACTTTACATAATCGGGGAATCTGTGTTTTTGTATCGCTGCACCAATTTCCACCAACAACGGTGATTTCTATATGTTCTTTTTGAGTAATCAGAAACAACTCGTGAATAACAGATTTTTTTGGTTTGTAAGATGCAAATTCCTTTTCAAAGTTATTCCAAAAATCGGTGGCCCATTTGGTTTGTTCCTCATTATCTGTCGAACCATGTTTAGCAAGAGTTTGTTCCATTTGATGAACCAATGGGGGATGGTATTGGTTTGTATTCACGTGGTAATTCTTATAGGCTTTTGGTGCACAAGCGCTTAAGAGGAAAATACTCAAAAAAGGGGCTATTTTCATGCGAGTAAAAGTACGTCAGTATTTCCAATAGCCAAAATTAGGTGTAACTTCGCAAGAGTTATACGAACGAATGGGTCAATCCATAGATCATCTAAAAAAACCAATCGCTAAGGAGCTCGATTTATTCGAAACCAGTTTTCGTCAAAGCATGGCCAGTAAAGTTGCTCTACTGGATACCATAATGAATTATATTGTTAAGCGCAAAGGCAAGCAAATTAGACCCATGTTTGTGTTGTATTCTGCCGCATTATTTGGCGAAATAAATGAGAGGAGTTACAGAGGAGCATCCTTAGTAGAGTTGTTACACACCGCAACATTAGTTCATGACGACGTAGTGGATGAAAGCCATATGAGGCGTGGGTTTTTCAGTATAAATGCCTTGTGGAAGAATAAAATTGCTGTGTTGGTAGGTGATTATCTTTTGTCCAAAGGCTTGCTACTTAGTGTGGAGAATGAAGATTTTGACCTCCTAAAAATACTCTCCACCTCTGTTAGAGAAATGAGTGAAGGCGAACTACTGCAATTAGAAAAAGCAAGGAACTTGTCGGCAACCAAAGAAATCTATTTTGAGATTATTCGGAAGAAAACAGCCACGCTTGTTGCATCCTGTTGTGAAATAGGAACAGCTACGACTAATCCCGACAAAGAAGCGCAGCAGAAAATGCGATTATTCGGTGAATACATTGGTTTGGCATTTCAGATTAGAGATGATTTATTTGATTTTGAGGATAGTAAAAGTGGCAAACCTAGTGGGAACGATTTAAAAGAAAAGAAATTAACGCTTCCCTTGCTAATTGCTTTTGAAAATAGTACTCCTTCTGAAATAAAACGAATAAAAAAAGCCATTAATAAAGGCGAAAAACATAAAAACTTAATGAAAGAGGTCATGGATTTGTTGAGAAATAAAGATGCTATAGCCAAAACCAAGGACGTTATGAATGACTACTATTCCAGTGCAATTGAAATACTATTGGAAGTAGCCCCAGATTCAGAATACCGAGCGAAGTTATTGGAATTAGTTAAATTTGTAATCGTTAGAGACAAGTAATGAAAGCAACTATACGAGACACTGTAATTTCCCTAGAGAAAAAGAATCATATATGGTATCCTCAAGGAGGACAGAGCCTCGAGCTAGTTCATGTTTCAGATACCCATAAACGAATCTATGCCAAAGGCAAGGTGTATAATATTACCGTATTAAATTCCGCAACTGCTGATGGAGAAATAGAGCTACTCTTAAATCAAAAAAGAGTGAATGTGAATGTAAGCTCTCCCTTAGATGAATTGCTGAAAAGCATGGGTTTAGATAATGCACTGGAGGTAAAAGTCACAAACCTTAGCTCACCCATGCCTGGTTTAGTCATCAAATCCTCCGTGAAAGAAGGCGACGAAGTAAAAAAGGGAGAACCATTAATGGTGTTAGAAGCTATGAAAATGGAAAATATTCTAAAAGCGACAGCAGATGTTACCATTGATAAAATTAATGTAAAAGCAGGAGAAGCTGTAGAAAAAGGTGCCATACTAATCGAATTTAAATAAGGCCAGTTACGCGGTTCTCTTACTTATTTTTACAGCCTAACACCGTCTAATAATTGAAGCATTCGATGATGCGCTCTGCATTTTGGGCAAACGATATTTTAGAGATATTTTGACCTGTAGCGTAAATCGACGCATGCTAAAAAGACAGGACTATCAAGGAATTTACAAGAGTCTTGATTTAAGCCGAAAGAAATATATCGCGAATGAACCTTCCAAGTAAATTTGATGATTTATCAAACCCTTAAAAGGGAGTTTAAATTGCAAATCTAAATCGCTATTTTTGTACCGATGCCAGTAAAAATTGCCCCCTCTATCCTAAGTGCAGACTTTGGAAACCTTCAAAGAGACTTTGAAATGATTAATAACAGCAAGGCCGATTGGTTTCATGTGGATGTAATGGATGGAGAATTTGTGCCAAACATATCCTTTGGGTTTCCGGTTATGAAAACCTTAAAAAAGCATGCCAATAAAACATTAGATGTGCATCTAATGATCGTTCAGCCCGACCGATACATCAAAGAGTTTGCCGCCGCTGGAGCCGATATATTAACTGTACACTACGAAGCCTGCACACATCTGCACCGCAGCATACAAGCAATTAAGGCTGAAGGCATGAAAGCAGGAGTTGCCTTAAACCCCCACACCCCAGTATCTTTATTGAAAGATATAGTACAGGATTTAGATCTAGTTTGTATCATGAGTGTAAATCCTGGTTTTGGAGGACAAAAATTTATTCATAACACCTACGCTAAAGTAAAGCAACTAAGAACCATGGCAGAGGATGTAAACCCCGAACTACTCATAGAGATTGATGGAGGAGTTACCTTAGATAATTGCGCTCAACTGCATGAAGCAGGAGCCAATGTATTGGTTGCAGGTAGCACCGTATTTAACTCCGATAATCCAACGCAAACCATCGAAAAATTACATTCAAATTGTGCCAGTGGTACAATAATGGTTTAGACCAATCGTTTTAATCACTTGAAACGTTTAAGCTCCACGGTATTTAAAAAAGCAGGTCTTTTGGGATTCGTGCTTTTGAGCTTGATTTTATTAAAATCGCAAACATCTTTTTATGGAAAGGTTTTGGACAAAGCCAATCGACCAATGGCCGATGTTCGTATTTTACAAGACGGGAAACGCCCACTTGGAAGCACAGATTCCTTGGGTATTTTTTCCTTCGAAACAGACTATGTGCAAGCCCTTCATATTTTTGGTTACTTAGGAGAAAAACGGATTTTTGGTTATGAGATTTTACCCAATTACAATAGGTATAAAAACCGAGTGGTTTCATTTAAACCCGGGGATGGTTCAGAACTCATCCCATCCATTAGTATTACAGTAGCACAATCAGATCCCTTTTCTACCCTAATCAAGCCAAGGAAATTAGCAGCCAATCCAAGTGTAAACGGAGGAGTAGAAGGTTTAATAAAAACACTAGGAGGTGTAAGTTCAAATAACGAATTAAGCAATCAATTTAGTGTGCGCGGAGGAAATTTTGATGAAAATTTAACTTACATCAACGATATTGAAATATATAGGCCTCAACTAATATCAAGCGGTCAGCAAGAAGGCTTAAGTATAATTAATCCAGACCTTGTAGACCATCTTAATTTTAGTGCCGGAGGGTTTGATGCTCAGTACGGTGATAAAATGAGCTCAGTACTAGATGTTCATTACCAACAGCCAGATTCCCAAGGAGCTATTATAAATATGGGATTATTGGTAAATAGTGTTGCCTTGTACGGCACTAAAAATAAATGGAAATTTATAGGAGGCGTTCGTCAATATAGCAACTCATTAGTGTCTCGAAGTTTAGATGAACAAGGAGTATATACCATGAATTTTGCCGATGCGCAAGCACTCATTACCTATAGACCCAGCGTGAGCCATGAGTTTAGCTTTTTAGGGAACGCCGCGTTAAACCGATATAGCCTATCCCCCGTAAGCCGTAGCACAGATTTCGGTACCATACAAACCGCTATACGCCTTCAAGTAGGTTTTGACGGCTCAGAAATGATGAATTACGACTATGGAATGGCAGCCCTTAGCTACAAGTACCAGTACGATAGAAATAAATCATTCAAATTTATTGCAGGAATTACCGGAACCAACGAGACCGAAAATTTTGATGTTCAAGGAGCCTATGAACTGCAATTATTAGAAACAAATACAGGAGGGAGCGCAGGCCGTCCGCTTCGAACCTTGGGTTTCGGATATTTTATAGATCACGGAAGAAATAGGTTTCAAGCCAAAATATTGCAGTTTGCTCATCTCGGAGAAATAAACTCATTCAATAAAAAGAGCCAGTGGAAATATGGCATGCGTTTTTATAATCAGCAATTTGATGATAAATATAGCGAGTGGCTTTACAACGACTCCGCAGGTTATAACATTCCACCCACAAGTTCAGCTACAGATTCCATCATTTACGATGATTTTGTTGACGCGAGAAATAATATTAAAAACAATAAGCTAGAGTGTTTTGTGCAGCAGCGACAGGTCTACGGACGCAATAGAAACCTCATTAGCTCATTTGGCCTTAGAGCCAACTATTGGCAGCTGAATCAAGAGTTATTTATTACTCCTCGGTTCAATATATCTTGGGAGCCCTACAAGAAAAAAATATCAAGATCAGATACCTTTAAACCTAAACACTGGGTATTTAAATTTGCTGCCGGGGCCTATTTCCAGCCAGCTGTTTATAGAGAGTTGCGAGATTTTAACGGGACGCTTAATACAAACCTTAAAGCTCAAAGGAGTTATCACTTATTGCTCGGATCCGACCATTTATTTACGATGTGGGGACGCCGCTTTAAATGGACCAGCGAGGCCTACTATAAAAAATTAGATCGCCTAGTTCCCTACTTGTACGATAACATTCGAATCAGATATTATGCTCAGAATAGTTCAAAAGGGTACGCCTGGGGTATAGACAACCGAGTAAATGGAGAGTTTATTGAAGGACTAGAGAGTTGGTTCACCCTCAGCTTACTACAAACAAGATAACAAATTACCTACGTCAATAATGCAGGAGAAACAACCGTAAGTGATTACCTGCGAAGACCATCCGACCGAAGAGTAAATTTTGCGGTCGTATTTCAAGATGAATTGCCCAACGATCCCAGTTCACGAGTAAACATGAGTTTTACAGTAGGTTCCGCAGTTCCATACTACCTCAATAGAGAGTTTAGGTATAGCCAAAACCCCTTTACACTCTCTCCCTATCGGAGGTTAGACATTGGGTTTAGCAAAGTGTTTATTGGTCCAGAATCAAAGTACAAACCAAAAGGAATCTTAAAGGGAATTGGTAAAGCTTGGCTTTCTCTAGAAGTATTTAACCTAGCAAACTTTCAAAATACCATCAGCTACCAGTGGGTCAAAGACCTTAACAACAATATATTTGGTGTGCCCGAGTATTTAACCAGCCGTCGCTTAAACATTCGCTTACACATAGAAATCTAAAGAAATAGTAAAAGCTGATTTT